>DASTPO010000510.1:0-12373 GCA_035762225.1 Candidatus Angelobacter sp. | reverse complement strand
AGCATGGAATTCTCCTCGACCACGCAGTTATGGCCGATCTGGCTCAGGTTATCGATCTTGGTATTGCGGCCGATGCGCGTCTCGTGCAGGCTGGCGCGGTCCACGCAGGAATTGGCCTGGACCTCAACGTCATCCTCAATCACGACCCTGCCCACCTGCGGGATCTTGTGCCACTGTCCGTGATCGTTTTTGGCAAAGCCAAAACCATCAGAGCCGATGATGACGCCGTTGTGCAGGAGAACGTTGTTGCCAATCCTGCAATTTTCCCGGATCGACACATGGGCGTGGGCAAAAAAGCCCTTCCCGATCTTCACTCCGCGATAGATGACAACGTGCGGCATCAAAGTGCATCCATCGCCAATCTCAACATTCTCTCCTATTACACAATAAGCGCCGATGGATGCGTCCGCGCCGATCCGGGCGGTGGGTTCAATTACGGCTGTCGGATGAATGCCAGGTTTTTCCCGCGGCGCGCAGTGCAGCAATTCGACGGCGCGAGCATAAGCATATTGCGTGTTCTTGATGCGTAACAGCGGTTTTCCAGCGGCAGGGAATTTCTCCTCCACAATCACCGCGGAAGCGCCGGTGGTGGAGGCCAGGGGCGCATATTTTGCATTCGCAATAAAGGTGATCTGGCCCGGTGCGGCTGATTCAATAGGCCCAACGCCGGTGATTTCGGCATCAACATCCGGCGGATCCAGCCTGGCGCCGAGCCTGTCCGCAAGTTCTGTGAGCTTCATAACAGATAAATCCTGGTAGAACTGCCTTAAAAGCGTGATTGTAATTGTTGCGTAGGCAAGGCGAGAGCAAAATCGTCAAGGCTCAATGAACAATTTCTCCTGGCGAACATCATCGGCGGTTTTCCGGCGCGCTTCAGGGCGTCCGATCACGGCCAGCACATTCATCTCCAGAAGCGCCATTTTGGGAACAAAAACCTTTTGCGTGTTGCCGCGAGTGTCTGGCGGAGTAATCAAGTAGCCTTCCGGGATGATCTGGGTAAGGTCATTGGCCATCATGCCTTCCAGGACGTCATTGTCGACGAAATTGAGCCGTACCCATAGACCCTCAGTTCGTGGCCGGGTGGTAAAAGTCTTTCGGCCGGGCGTGGCTGATTCATTGAAATCGCGCACGAAGTCCACGCTTTTGATTTCAGCCAGGTCAATCAGCACCACTTTCCCCGACGGATTCAGCAGTTCCAGCTTGCCCTCCACCACAAAATGCGCAGGTGCAACGTAGCCGCTGAGGGAGTCGCGGCCCATTTTGCGCACGATTACTTTCTTGTGGGTCGAAGGCATGGCAGATTCGATTCTCGCATTGATTTTAGGGGCATCAAAGGCGTTAAGCCTGCTTTCCCGCGAATGGGGTAGCCAAAAGGTTAACCTTTGTGATAATGTTTCGAGTTTGCTCGTGTCCCTGCTGTAGCCGTCTAACTCTTGTATAAAGTGCAACTTACGAAAAACCAGGAAGTAACGGTAAGCTCACCCGGCGCAGGCCGGGAGGGCGAAGGTGCGTCCCATACCTGATGGCTGACTTTATTTACCTCATGGAAACCCGGCTTACGCCGGACCAGCAGCGCGCAGTGGCGCTGGTGACCGACGTGGCCCGCGCCCACGATATGAACATTTTCCTCACCGGAGGCGCGGTCCGCGATATTCTCAGCGGCTTTATCATTCGCGATCTCGACTTCTCAGTGCAGGGCAACGCGCTCAAGCTGCAAAAGGATTTTGAAAAAGCCGGGGCCGTGACCGAAGCTACCGACGAAACTACCCGAACCATCATGCTGCTGTTGCCGGGCAACGTGCGCGCGGAAGTAACCAGCACGCGCTCGGAGCGTTATGACAAGCCGGGCAAGCCGGCGGAGATCACTCCGGGAACGATCTATGACGATATGCGGCGGCGCGACTTCACCATCAACGCCATGGCGCTCTCCCTCAATCCCGGTTCCCGCGGCCTGCTTACCGATCCGTTCAACGGCATGGCGGACATCGAGGCCAAGGTCCTGCGGGTTCTGCACAATTACGCGTTTTATGAAGAGCCGTCACGGCTGATCCGCGCCACCCGGCTGACCACGCGCTTCCATTGGACCCTGGAAGAGCGCACCCAGGCGCGCTACGACGCGGCCAAGGAAAACAATTACATTGAAAACGTTTCTGACCGGGCCGTCGGGCATGAAATCGAGCAACTGGCCCATGAAGACAATCCGGTTGAGGTGTTGAAGGTCCTGGAAAAAGAAGGCTGGCTCAAGGTATTGGTGCCGCACCTTTCGGTGGCCAAGGTGGATTCCTCGGGCCTGGCGCAATTGTTCAAGGTGAAGCAGCAGATGCAGGAAGTGGGCTTGAACCCGGATGCCAGCCCCATCGTGATGCACCTGCTCACGCGCAAGCTTCAGGACAAAGACTTTGCGGCCATGCAGAAGCAGATCAACAACCGCGGCTTTGTTGAACGCTGGAAGCATCTTGAAGACGATGCCAAGGACTTTGCCAAGAAGTTGATGGCGCGTGATCTGGCCCTGCCCTCGCAGACCTGGAAATTCCTGATGACGAACCGGCCTGACGCGCTGCTGTTCAATGCCATTACCCCGCGCGCTTCGGCCGTCGAACAGAAGATCAAGAATTTCCTGACCAAGTGGCCGCTGGTGCGGCAGAAACTGCCATTTCCGGAAATGGCGGAGATGCGTATCACGCAGGAGCATCCCGACTACAAGAAGATTCAGGACGAGGCGTTCCTGTTGCTGCTGGACGGCAAGCTGCGTTCCCATACGGAGATCGTAAAATTCCTGGAGCCGTACTCTCCGCCGGAGCCGCCGCCGCCGCCGCCTCCGCCGCGGCGCGGACGGGCCAAGAAAGAGCCTGCTGCTCCTGGAGCGCCTGGAGAGGCCCCCAAGAAGCGTGGACGCAAACCGAAATCGGCGCTGGCCGGAGCGCCCGTGCCTGCACCCGGCACCGCGCCAGTTGCTGAGCCGGCCAAGCCTGCGGCCGCGCCTGCCCCGGTTGCGAAACAACCGGCTGTCGCCAAGCAGAAGCCCGCGCCCGCTCCAGCCAGGAAGGCTGCGCCGGTAAAGGCAAAGGCTCCGGCAAAGAAATCAGCGGCCAAAAAGCCGGCGGCAAAAAAGCCTGCGGCGAAAAAGAAAAAACGATAGGCGCTGAAGGGCCAAAGGCCAAACTAAGTGCCAACGGCCCACAGCCGGCCTGTCGAAAGCCACCATCCCATGAAAACCAACGCCGTGCGCCTGCTCGACAGCCTGGGCGTGCAGTATGAACTGCGCGAGTATGAGGTCGATCCCGAAGACCTGGCAGCAGAAACTGTGGCGGCCAAAATCGGCATGCCGGCCGAGCAGGTGTTCAAGACCCTGTTGGCGCGTGGAGACCGGAACGGTCTTTGCTTTGCCGTGATTCCGGGAAACTGCGAACTTGACCTGAAAGCGCTGGCCGCCGCCTCCGGTGATCGCAAAACTGAACTGGCGCCGGTGAAGGAATTGCAGAACCTGACAGGCTATATCCGCGGTGGGGTAACCGTGCTTGGCGCCCGGAAAGCTTTTCCGGTATATGCCGACGAGACCATCCAGCTTTGGGAGCGGATCTCAATTTCCGCCGGAGTGCGTGGTACGCAAATTATTATCGCGCCCACCGACTACATTCGCGTGACAGAAGCTACAATGGCGGACATTGCCCGTGCTAAAAAATGATAGTTCTCACCAAGACCGGCCCGGGAACCAGGCCATACCAGTGAAATTAATCCTTCTAATCCATCTTTAATAGCCTTATAAGGTAGGAATCGTTATATATAATCTGGTGTTTTGGTACCCATTCCCCCAACGCGGTCCCGGCGGTTCCGGGTCCTCGAGGAGTTGCCATGGCCGGAGAACTGAACGAAACCGTCTGGATCACCCTGATGCACGAAATGCAAAGCTTCGTCAGGCAAAACCTGGAGCAGCCGCACGTGATGGCAGAATTGCGCCACTGGATGGGGCCGCAGCCGATGAGGAAAGGCCAACTTCAGGCTGACAATAAACCTGACATCATTCGCGCCTTCGAACTGCTTGCTCCCGGCCTTTTGGTTGACTTCCTGGAAGCCAACAAGGAACTTATCAACAAATACGCTCTGCGCATCTGGGCCGCTGAGCGTGAAGGCTTGTTCGACTCCACGACAGCACCATCACGCCAGACTGCCTAGCTCCCGCTTGCTCACTTCAGAGCGTTAGCTGGCGGCCTTTCTGCCGATGCACCGCGCATCACGCGCGGAATTGGGTTTTGATGTACGAACGGTACAGTCTTGTCGCGAACACGGCAGTGTAGAGGTTTAAAAGATCAATAACTTCGCCAGTGCGGCCGTGAATCTTTCTTCTTCCTGCGTGATTTAGCCCGGCGGATAGCTTCAGGGATGATGCCCCATGCAATAGCGCCATCCAAAGGGCGAATAGGTAAGAGGTTATAAACAGCTGTCAGCACACTATAACCACCTAGAATCACCATAACGGCATTGATCGGTTCGAATCGGGAGTAGCCGAACAAGAGAAGCGCCAGAATCATTGGGACGGCGACCACAGCCTGGGCAATCACTCCTCCCCAGGCAATTACACAATGATCGTAACGGGACCAGGGCTGATCAAAATGGCAGCACCCGTGAATTGGATACAAATCAATCGCCGGGACGGCGCAGCCTTTTCTCTCCGCCGCCAACATATGTCCACATTCGTGGATAAAAATAAGTCCCAGCCAGGCGGCTCCAGCGGCTAGAGTAACCCATGGACGTCGAAGGGCCGCCAGGATCAGTAGTCCGGATATAAGGAATACGGTCCAGTGGATATAGATGTAGGTACCTCGTACGCGAAGCACACGGGTCAGTCGCTCGAACTTGAAGGGCTTCACCAGTTGGACGTTCATAGCCATGGAAGGCTCGATAGTATCGTAATCGCCCAGCTGTTCCAAGGTAACTAATGTCCAACCGGGAAGCTAACGGTTCTCAGCGGTTGAAAGCCACCAGCCCCTGCCGGAGCACCAGCAGGTGTCATCGGGAACGGTGTGCCGGCGCAGCGAATGCACGTTCTTCATGTCGCTGCGGCGGAAAGCCTCAGCCAGCTTTTGCGCTGTCTCGTCATCGCGGGCGCCAACGCACGGAATAAACATGACCGGCATGATGAAGCGTGCGTTAAAGCCTGCCGGAGTCTGCGTTACCAGCAGCATGCCGCCGGCGCCCGGAGTTCCGCCGGGTCCATCGGGCGTGAGCGGAAACAGCAATCTGCCGCCGGGGCGCAATGCGTCCAGCCAGCTTTCAAGCGGCCCGGTAGCCCCTGCGTTCACATAAATGATGTTGCAGGTCGGCAACGGCCCATCCGTTCCCGACTGCGCATAGACCGTTACATTGGGAAGGTCAGCAAGGTTAGTTCTGGCGCGATCCGCGAGCGTAGGGTTGATTTCATAGGCCAGAACCTGTCCGCCTGGTGCGATGAGTTGCTGCAGTAGAGCGGTGTAGTACCCAGTGCCCGCGCCAATGTGAATTACCGTCTCGCCTGGCTGGGGATTGAGCATCGCCAGGTTCACCGCATGAAGCACCGGCTGTCCGTTGTTGATCTTGCTCTCTTCCGAGAGAGCGACCGTGACATCCTGATAGAGGAATGCAGGATCATCTGTGGGTGTTGTGATATATCCACCGCCGGTAAACACTTTCCACGGCCCCGGACCGAGGTAACGCTCACGCGGAGTGGCCGCAAAGGCCGCCGTGAGCCGCCCGTTGGGTACGCCGGCGGTGGAGGTGATCAGCTTAGCGAAAAAAGTTCTATGCGCCTCCAGACGTTCCACGTTTCTTTCCTTTCAATTGCTCGTCTTCCACTGGATCACCCTGGTCTGATATTTCTTTATCGCGCCGCTGCACTCCCACTACCGACTGACCTGTTCCGTGCCACTCATACTGGCCCTTCAGCCAGTCGCGCGCCTCGGCAAATGCCCTTGACCACTCACCTGCGCTCTTGAGCCGGTAGACCTTCTGTCCATCCTTAAGCGTCTTGGTTTCAATCTCCCCGGGGACCATCCGTTTCAGCGTGGTGTGGATCGACGCAAGAGGGTTCGCTTTGTAGTTTTCGAAAGGGAAGCCCATGTTCTGGAGCGCATCACGAATCTCCACCGGGGTGAACCAGGTTTTTTCTTCTGCGGGGCCTTTTCCCGGCTGCTGTTGATTGGGATACATCAGCCGACCTGCTGCCGGAACTAAGCTGCCGCCAGCGGTAAAACAGGCGCGGATCGCCAGGGAAAGCCCCAAGGGGCGCTGCTCAATCCGTTCGAAGACAGGCTCGTAGCGCGCGAGCTGCTCCGGCGGCACCATCTTCATGGCTGCACGGATCAGCTCAGACAGGCGCGAGATTTCCCTTATTGCCTCATCCCGTTTGCCCTGCCACTTCTGCCGCTCATCCATCAGGTCGAGCAGCATCTGCATGTAGTCGATCGCCATTTTGTTGAGTGTAAGACGAATGTCTAACAGTGGTCAAGACACAACTTTGGCGGCAGAGGTTGATGGTTGGGGATGAGGGCTCTCAGGCCGTGCGGAGAAATGCCAGGTTGTCTATTCCCAGGTGTTTTCCAGGTTCGCAAAGGCCCGGAGTTTGCGGGAGCGCGACGGATGACGCAGCTTGCGCAAAGCTTTAGCTTCAATCTGGCGGATGCGTTCGCGCGTCACCTGGAAGTTCTGTCCAACTTCCTCCAGCGTATGCTCCGAACCATCCTCAAGGCCAAACCTCATGCGAATGATGCGCTCCTCGCGCGGGCTAAGCGTACGCAACACGTGAGCGGTCTGCGCCTTCAGGTCAACGCTGATCATGGCGTCGGCGGGCGACACTCCGGTGGAATCCTGGATGAAGTCGCTCAGACGCGAATCCTCTTCTTCCCCCACCGGCGTTTCCAGCGAAATCGGCTGCTGCGAGATCTTAAGCACCTTGCGCACTTTTGAGACCGGGATATCCATGCGCTGCGCGATCTCTTCCAGGGTAGGTTCGCGGCCAAGTTCCTGGACCATCTGGCGCGAAGTCCGCACCAGCTTGTTGATATGTTCGATCATGTGCACCGGCACACGGATGGTGCGCGCCTGGTCAGAAATGGCGCGCGTGACCGCCTGGCGGATCCACCAAGTCGCGTAAGTAGAGAACTTATAGCCGCGGCGATATTCGAACTTGTCCACGGCCTTCATCAGGCCGATATTGCCTTCCTGTATCAGGTCAAGAAATTGCAAGCCGCGGTTGTTGTATTTCTTGGCGATCGAAACCACCAGGCGCAGGTTGGCTTCCACCAGCTCGCGCTTGGCGTACTCCGCGTCCTGGTTGCCCTGGATAACCTCGCGCTGCGTGCGCCGGAGTTCCTGGAAGGTCGCGCCCGCTTCCAGTTCAAGCTTTTTCAGGTCAGCCTGGCAGGTGCGCTGTTGCCGGCGGTATTCCGATTTCAACTCTTCGCTGCGGGTGCTATCCAGCTTCTTGGCCACATGGTGCAACTGGCGGTCCAGCGAGCGCATGGTGTCCGCTGCGGTGGTGACCTTCTCGATCAGGTGCTTGCGCTCCTGGTGCGTGTACTTGATGGCACGAATGACCCGCGATACCGCGACTCGTTCGCGGCCCAGCTTCCACTTGCAGCGACGATACGGAGTGGGACTCTTCTTGGCGCTGAGGCCAGCCAGTTTTTTCTCCAGCGCGTCAGCGTTCTTCTGGTGTTTGACCAGCTTGGCTATCTCTGCCAGCGTCGCCTGGGCGCGCGCCGTGACGATCTCATCGGTCAGCTCCTCTTCATCGAACACCACGAAGTTCTTGATGGAGCGGTGGCCGCTTTGCAGGTCGGCGCCAATCGCCATAATCTCGCGCACGATGATGGGTGAACGCGATATGGCCTTAAGCACCCGCAAATGTCCGCGTTCGTAGCGCTTGGCAATCTCAATTTCACCCTGGCGGGTCAGCAGCGGAACGGTGCCCATTTCGCGCAGGTAAAGCCTTACCGGATCGCTGGTCTTATCCAGAACCTCAGGAGCCAGGCGCATCTCCGCGTCTTCACCGGCTTCCAGGTCGGCATCGACCTTTCTCCGTTGCGATGGCAGGTCGCCTTCATAGGGAACGTCAATGCCTTGCCGGTCCAGGGTCGCGGCAAAATCATCCAGATCAACGGTAGCCAGTTCGTCAGGAACGACGCTCGCGGCCGCGCTGTCGAGAAGGTAATCCTCACGTTCCCGCTCAACGTCGCTCAAGTTCGCCAGATATTCAAATTTGTTTTGCCGGGCCAAGGACTACCTTTCGCGCCGCTGTGCCGCACAAGCAAGACGAGCAGCCCGCCGCGACGAGTCGGAAAGAATCATAACGCAGATGCCGGGGAACCGCTGTCGCAGCCCGTCTGCAATTTTTCAAGAGTACTGGACCGGCGCTTAGGCGACGGGTTTCAGATCCAGGGATTCAATCTCTTCCAGAATCGTCTGCAGCCGCTGCTCCAGTTGTTTCTTCGTCCGCGGCTTGCGCTCAGTCTTGGTGAATTGCATGTAGTTGGCGATCGACCGGCGGTAGAAATCCGCGGTCTTGTTGAGCAGTTCGGCCTTCTGGTCGTTTTGTGTGGACATATTGTTATTCTATAGGAATCTTGCGGTTTTGCGGCCTGAAATCGCTTCCAGCCGGCCGACATTGCCCAGACAGATCAGGCCGGATCCTGGTTGGAGGAGTCCGGCCATCAACTTGCCTGATCCGTTAACTGCTATATCTTTGCAGTACTTCGCCGGGCAAACATACCATCCGGGAGCCCGGCCGAACCGGCACCGGCACCAGGGACGATACATCCACGGGGGCGGCGCGTTCTTCGCGGGCCAGGTCGCCATCGACCATTCCCCGCCGCATCTTGAGCTGCAAAGTGCGTTCCATCCGAGCCACATCTGACCGTTCCACCCCGGAAAAGAAGGTGGCGGCCGTGCCTCTGGCGCCCGCCCTGCCCGTCCGGCCTACGCGATGGATAAAATCCTCCGGTATGGCGGGTAGGTCGTAATTGATGACCTGAGCAATGTCATCCACGTGAATGCCGCGAGAAGCCACGTCTGTGGCCACCAGCACACGGGTTTTACCGTGCTGGAAGGCCGCCAGGGCGCTGTTTCGCTGTGATTGGCTGCGGTCGCCGTGAAGCACGCTCACGTTCATTCCATGGCGCTTCAGTTTGTCAGCCAGGCGCTCCGTGGCCCGCTTGGTGCGGACAAAGATCAGCGTGCGGCCGCGCTCCTCGCTGAGCAAGCGCTTCAACAGGGCAAGCTTCTGGTCCGTCTGGACTTCATAGGCCACCAGGTCCACGGACTCCGCGGCCCGGATGGTCGAGCCAAAGGCCAGGCGAACCGGATCGCGAACGTAATCATGAATCAGGTGAGCCACGGAAGCTTCCAGGGTCGCTGAGAAGCATAGCGTCTGCCGCGAGCGGGGTAGCTGGCCGACAATGCGGCGAATCGCGGGAATAAAGCCCATATCGAGCATCCGGTCCACTTCGTCGAGCACCAGGGTTTTCACCCCGTCCATGGAGATCAGGCCTCTATCCAGCAGGTCCTCAAACCTGCCCGGAGTGGCAATGATTAGTTTTGCGCCGGCCCGGACCGCCTGCAACTGGGCGCGTTCCGACGTGCCGCCGATAAGCAGCGCAGCGGCGGGAAGCTTCTTGCCGCGAAGGTCCTCATACTGTTTGCCGATCTGAAGCGCTAATTCGCGGGTGGGAACAAGCACCAGGGCGCCAAGACGGGGTTCTTTTTGCAGAATCAGCCTGTCCATGATCGGGACCAGAAAGGCCAGGGTCTTGCCGGTGCCGGTCTGGGCCGTGGCGACAATGTCTTTGCCGGCTACGGCATGGGGAATGGCAGCCTGCTGGACTTCGGTTGGGGTAATGAATTCGGCCGCTTTTAGACGGTCCTGTAGATAGGGAGATATTGGTAGTTCAGTAAATGTGAACAAACGAGTTTTTGTTTTCCTGGTCGGCGGCGGGTGCTGGCTGGACACTTTCAAGTGCCCGGGCAGAGTGATCTCATGCCGATAATTTTCAATTTTCGCCGTAGAAATCGGAGGTACTAAATTGTGGCGGGTATCCCAGATCAGATCTCCGATCAAAAGGAACCCTGCAACCGCGGATCTAAAGCAAGATCAGTATAGCACAAAACCCGGTGCAGCGGAGTAATTCGCCTGGTTCAAGGGCGATCCCGCATGGATAAGCGATTACTAGAGTAACCGTTCGCTCTTCAACTTTTGAAACGCTGCCTTCGTCAATCGGTTCAATTCCAGCACGCAGTCATTGTCGGCGCTGGTCAGGTTGAAGCAGGATTGGCCCTGCATCACCTTCCGCAACGTGGTTGAGAGACCGTGAGACAGGTCGGGGAACATGTACAGCGGGGTCAGATAGAAGCTGACGTAGTTTTTCTTGATCTTCACCCCGGCAAAAAAGAGCCGGCGGCCATTGAGGCTGGCGGCGCGGGTTTCAAGGTAGCAGTTTCCAGGTTTGTCGGTCTTGACGGCCAACTGGTCTTCATACGGCTTCAGGATTTGCCGGAGCGTGGTGAAAACCGCTCCATGACGCTCCTGGAGACTCTCCGCAGAGCCCGAATTGTGCGCAACGGCCATTCGCAATCCTAGTGAGGAATTTCTTGACTGGCCCATTTACCGTGGTTCAGATCAGGGCAAATCTGATTTGAAGTTCAAGCTATGCTGGGTAGCTCGATGGTTCCCTGGTGCTTGCGTTCCTGGATGTGGTCCCAGACAAGCTGGTCAGTCACCCAGGCAATCTGCTTTTCGGCAAGAGGGCTGGGAACCGGCTCTGCGTCACGAATGCCGAACCGTTGCCCGCATTTACCGCAGACAACGGTTCTCATGGGTTTGAAACCGGGAGACGACTCTGCGGTTCCCCGCATTCGCCTGGCAGTAAGGCCTGTTTTCACCAACGCGGCTCGCGCCGCTGGCGTGGACCACCGCGGTCGCCGCCGCGATCACCGCCTCGCCCGCCTTCGCGGAACCCGCCCCGCTGTACCTGCGGCCGGGCCTCATTGACGGTCAACGCTCGACCGCCGGAATCCTTGCCATTGAGCGCGGCCATGGCTTTTTCCGCTTCGTCATCGTTTGGCATAGTGACAAACCCGAAGCCGCGTGAGCGGCCAGTATCGCGGTCCGTGGCGATGCTGGCGGCATCAATGGCCCCGAAAGGCTCGAACAGCGCCCGCAGTTCCTGCTCGGTCATGTGGAAAGAAAAGTTCCCGACGAAAATCTTTTTCACGTGCTACTCCTTTGGATGGTGCTCAGGTTGGGCTGTTCTCAGCAGAAATAGGCAGGAAATGGAGCGGAGACTGTGTCTATCTGAGTCGAGGACAACGAATTGCCAGTTTTAATAGTACACCTTGGAGGGATACTGCTCATTTAAAAATCGTGAAAGCTCAGACCTTCCGGATTGCCTTCTTCGTCATACGTCACCACCAGGTCCTTGGGAGCGTCCGGTGTAGCGGTGTCGTCCTGCTCTTTTTGTTGCAGTTTGCGCTGGGCCTTGCGCTGCGCCTTTTCCGCCTGTTTTTCCTGGCGTGCGCGTTCTTTTTGCCTTTTTCCGAATGTGCTGCGGGGTCCTGCCATGAGCCCTCCTGGTCGAAAAAAATGAATGACGAGAGCCGCAGGCTCCTGCCTTTGCTCTATTGTACGTTATCGAGCGTGAAGGCTCAAAGCGCGACGGTACGGCTCGTATTGACTGGCGTAGAACAGCAATGTTCTGCGGCGGATTTTCGCGAGATCCTGGCAGGCTGGCGAAAATTACGCCCATTCCAATCATGACAGCGTAGGATGTGAGCAGATACTCATACGTGGATCGGAGTTCATGAATGCCCAAGATTAACGCGCGGGAGCAAACTCGAAACAAAGCGCAGGCCAAGAAACGCGAAAGAAACCGGAAACTGAGAAGTTCAATGGCGACGCCGGCCGGCGGCGCGGCGAAGAAGACCAAAGCCAAACCGAAGGCCGCCCAAGCCTAGCAACGCTCGCAGCCCGGCTGCCTTTTGAGTCGTCGCAATGGCACAAGAAAAAGCCCGGAGCAGTTTTTCTCCGGGCGTTTTTCTTTTTGCAGGTATTTGATTAGCGCTGAAATGACTTCCAGTCGCTCGACTTTTTAGTGACGGTCATCCCTGTCTTTGTGATCATCGCGATCGTGGTCGCCATGCTGATGACGCCAGTTCCAGTATGCCGTCTGGTCCTTGTGTTTCAGACGGTTGTAATCGCGGTAATCTCTACCGTTGTAGGTCTCACCGTACCACTGGCGATAAGAGCGGTCTTCGTCGGAATTCCAGTTGTGGTAGTCCTTGTGATCGCGATCGTAGACACGCTGGTTTTTCGCTCGATCGTCGCGATCATGGTGATCATCACGGTCGT
>DASTPO010000509.1:0-5872 GCA_035762225.1 Candidatus Angelobacter sp. | reverse complement strand
CTCCGGCCAGCGACATCACGTTCTTGAAACCCATTCGCTTCAGGCTCTGCGCGGCCAATGCGGAGCGTCCGCCACCCCCGCAGTAGCAGACGATCGGCTGGTTCTTATCGGTGGTGATGGTGTCAATCTTGTGTTCGAGCTGACCTCGCGGCAGCGGCTTCGCTCCCGCAATCGCGCCCTCAGCAACTTCGTCGGGCTCGCGAACGTCGATGAGCGTGAAATTCTCCCGCGACTGCTGCATGCGCTTGAGCTCAGCCGGATCTATCTCTTTAACTTCCCGCTTGGCTTCGTCAACCAGTTGTTTGTATTCAGGCAGCGGCATGATGGGAGAAATTCTAAAGCAAGCCGCGCGCTTCAGGCTACTGGCAGCGTTTTTGATACAATCCCTCTTCCCCAATGCTGACCAACATGGAAGTCCTGATCTCGCGTGAGCAAATTGCTGAAGGCGTGGCCCGCATCGGCCGGCAGATCAGCAAGGATTTTGCCGGACAATCCGTCATGCTCCTGGGCGTTCTCAAAGGGGCTTGCCTGTTTCTGAGCGACCTGGCGCGCCAGATCGATCTTGACGCCACCTTCGACTTCATTGCCGTGCGTAGCTATGGCATGCGCAAAGAAAGCGGCGGCGAAGTCCAGCTCATCAAAGACGTCACTACTCCGCTGGAAGACAAGAACGTGATCCTGGTGGAAGATATTCTTGATACCGGCCTGACCTTCAGCTTCCTGCAAAAGCTCTTGCTGGCGCGCAAGCCGCGGGCCTTGAAATTTGCCGCGCTGCTCGATAAGCCCTCGCGACGCCTCCTGCCCGTTCAGGCCGACTACACCGGCTTTCAGATTCCTGACAAATTTGTGGTCGGTTACGGGCTGGATTTTGCCGAGCGCTATCGTAACCTGCCCGATATTTGTGTCATGTCCGAAGAAGCCTCAAACTAGTGTAGAATGCGTTCTGGATGGCACAAGTTCTGTCTGATCCTCAGGTGCACGTTCGGAACTGGCAAACCGTTGCCGGCTTCATCGACCATACCCTACTCAAGTCAGAGGCAACCGCGCAGCAGATCGTGAATCTCTGCGAGGAAGCTGCTTCCTTTCAGTTTGCCGCGGTCTGCGTCAATCCCTGGTGGATCGGCCTGGCTGTCTCGGTCCTGCGCGGCACTCCGGTAAAGATCGCCACCACCATTGGATTTCCGCTGGGCGCCAATCACACCACGGTCAAGCGCTTTGAGGCCGCTGAGGCCGTAAGGCTGGGCGCGCAGGAGGTGGACATGGTGATGAACATCGGCGCGCTGCGCTCGGGCGACCGTCAGGGCGTACAGAATGACATCATCGCTGTCGCGGAAGTGGCCCATGGCGCCGGCGCAATTGTTAAAGTGATCCTTGAAACGCCGCTGCTGACGCTGGAAGAAAAGATTCTGAGCTGCCAGCTCAGCCTGGCTGCCCGGGCCGATTTCGTCAAGACCGCTACCGGCTTCTTTGGCTCCGCCACGCCTGAAGATGTCTCCCTGATGCGCGGCGTGGTCGGCATTCAGGCCGGCGTAAAAGCCTCCGGCGGAATTCGCAGCGCCGCCAGCGCCACCACCATGATCGATGCCGGCGCCAGCCGCCTGGGCGCCAGCGCCAGCGTTGCCATTGTTCGCGAGCTCGGCGCGCCTGAATTTGTGGCCCGCGCCAAAACATAGATTTTTCCGCACGACCATCCATGTCAACGCTTGGCAAGTCTATCGTTGTTCTGGCAGTGATGACCGCAGCTTTTCGGCACGCAGGCGCGGATGACTTCAGGGTGGGGGAAATCTACGCAGGATACTCCCTGCTGCATGGCGACCTGCAAAAGCACGCCAGCGGTTGGGAATTTTCTCTGGGAAAAAACCTCAACCAGGCCTTCAGCCTGCACGCCGACATTGATGCGCACCATCAATCCGCTTCTGGGAGTCTGCGCCATCAGCATGACTTTCTTCTTGGTCCTCAATTCGAACACCGTACAAAACGATTCACTCTGTTTGTTCATTCCTTAGCGGGTGCGTGCAAAGCCAGTGGGAGCGCGGGATCGGATACCGGATTCGCCGCTGTCGCGGGCGGCGGAGTTGACTGGGATCTCGGTTTCTGGTCACTTCGCTTGGCCCAGATTGACTACCACGGCGCCAACGTCTTCGGCAGATTTCAGCATGATTCCCGGTTCTCTATTGGGCTGGTATTTCACCTTGTGGGATTTGCGGATCCCCCACCACCGCGACCCGTAAAACCCAAACCTCCAGCAGAAGGCCCCGTGGCGCCACGGTCGCAATCCACCGCACCACGTCTATAACGGGTTACGAATCTTTTCTGCCAACGTTCTTCTCGCGGCAACGTCACAATAAGTAGCGACACTTATTTTTGCAGAGAGGAAATATTTCAAGATGCGCAAGAGCTTGATCATTTTTACTTTCTTAGCCTTCTCGATTACCGGCTGGACCCAGGGAACGCGGAACATGAGCAGCGACAGTTCCTCAGGTGACATATTTTTCGGTTACTCGCTTCTGAGCGGCGACACTTTTTCCCATGGCAGCGGCTGGGAAGCCGCCCTTACCGGCAATCTGCGTGACTGGTTTGGACTGAAGGCTGACCTCGGCGGCAATTACAAAAGCGTCGCCGGCATAGGCGCTCGCGAGTACAACGTTCTGTTTGGGCCCCAGGTTTCGCATCGCGTCAACAAATTCAACTTCTTTGTCCATGGACTGCTGGGCATTGCTCACGCCAGCGTTGATGCCGGCCCCAGCAGCACCGGAGCGGGCTGGGTCCTTGGCGGCGGCGCGGATTATGACCTTAATTCCAGCTTTGCCTTCCGGCCGATTCAGATCGATTACCACGGCGCGCACGTCTTCTCCACCACGCAGGAAGATGCGCGTTATTCCGTCGGACTCGTCTACCGCTTCAAATAAAGCGGCTGCGCGTGATTCACCGCCGCCGGGAAAGCCTTTTCCCGGCGGACATTCTTTCCCGCTCTGCACGCAATCCCAACTCCAAATCTAGCTGTTATCATCAGGGATGGACTCTATGGTGACGCCCACGCAATCTCAGCGCATGGATGTTGAAGCCCTCCTGGTTGAAGTGGCTGATGTGCTCAACACCACGCTCGATCTCGACACGCTGCTGCAGCGCGTGGCCGAGGTGGTGAAACGCGTCATCGATTATGAAATCTTTTCCATTCTGCTGCTCAATGAACGCGCGCAGGAGTTGCGCTTCCGTTTTCAGATCGGCCATCTGCCTGAAGTCGCGGAACGCATCCGCGTGAAGGTCGGAGAAGGCGTGACCGGGAAGGCCGTCCAGGAGCGCCGCGCCATCCTGGTGGACGACGTTCATAAAGAAACGGATTACATTGAAGCGGTTCCGCGCGTCCGCTCGGAGCTTGCTGTTCCATTAATCAACAAAAACCGCGTCATCGGCGTTATGGACCTGGAAGCGCGGGAACCGGGCTACTTCAAAGAAGAGCACGCGCGCCTGCTTTCCCTGATTGCCTCGCGCATCGCCGTGAGCATTGAGAATGCGCGCCTCTACTCCCGCGTGGTCAAGCAGGCCAGCACGCTCACCATTCTCAACGAGATCAGCCGCGACCTCACGTCCATCCTGAACGTTGATCAGCTGCTCAAGCGCATCGGAGACCTGCTCTCCAAGCTGATCGACTACCAGATGTTTTCCATTCTTCTGCTCGATCAAACCAAGCAGAAGCTGGTGCACCGCTTCTCCGTCCGATTCAAGGAGAATATCCAGCTCAAGCATGACATTCCCGTCGGGCGCGGCCTGGTTGGCGCTGCCGCTGAGAGCAAAAAACCGGTGCTAGTCCCTGATGTCGCCCGCGACCCGCGCTATATCAAGGCCAACCCTGAAACCCGCTCCGAGCTTTGCGTGCCTCTCATATATAAGGATGAGGTCATCGGCGTGCTGGACCTGGAACACACGCGCCGTGGTTACTTCACTGAAGACCACCTGCGTACCGTAAGCACGCTGGCCGCCCAGGTGGCCATCGCCATTGAAAACGCGCGGCTTTATGAACACATTGCCCGCGAAGAACAGCGGATGGAGCGCGATCTCGCCATGGCGCGCGAGGTGCAGCACCACTTGCTGCCTCCAACCTGTCCCAGCATGCCTTTCGCGGAAGTTGCCGCACGCTTCAATCCGGCTCACGCCATCGGCGGGGACCTCTACGATTTTCTCGACTACACGCTGCCTCGCGCCTGCATCGTCGTGGGCGACGTCAGCGGCAAGGGCGCTCCCGCGGCGCTCTACGCCGCGCTGGTCAGCGGAATTCTGCGCAGCATGGCTCGTGATGAGCCTTACCCGGCGGAGATGCTCAACGCGGTCAATCGCTCGCTCAACCATCGCCGCCTTGACGCGCAATACCTCGTCCTGATCTGCGCGCTCTGGGACGACGAGAAGAAAACGCTGCGGGTCGCGAACTCCGGCATGCCCCGCCCCATTTACTGCCATGAGGGGCACGCGCATATGCTGGAAGCTGCCGGCCTCCCTCTGGGCATGTTTGAGGACGTTTCCTATGATGAGGTCACGGTCCATGCCAAGACCGGCGATATCTTCGCCTTCTTCAGCGACGGCATCGTGGACGCCAGCAATAATAAAGACGAGCAATTTGGCCGCAGCCGCGTGGAACACCTAATCGCAAAGAATGCCGCCGGCTCCGCGCGTGAAATTGTCGACGCCATCTTTCGCGCCACCGAGGAGTTTGCCGCCGGCGCCGAGGTTTTTGACGATCAGACCGCCGTCGTGCTGAAAGTAAAATAATCCCGGCAAACAAAACGAAGACGCTCCCGGGCGGAAGCGTCTTCTTTTTTCTCATTCAATCATCTTCGCGCAATCCGCGATGGTGCCTCCGGAAGAATCTGCAACGATTTCAGGAATTCAATCACACAATCCTGCTCAAACTGGCTGAGTGACTGAAAGGCCGTGCGTGAAGCCAGCGCCTCGCCGGCGTGCGCCAGTGTGGCCTCTCTCATGGTGGAGTAGAGCCCGTTGTGCCCGAAAGAATGCTGGTTGGCGATTCCCCAGAGTTTCCGCGTGATGAACTTGCCGTTGCCGGCGAAAAACCCGTCCGAGCCGGCGGGCTGGTTCTGGTCAAGCGGCTCGCGGTTCGGATCGCCCGGGCCCGATGTGATGTCATGCAGCTTGAAATCGGTAAAAGCCGGAACCCAGACGATTCCGTTCGTCGGCTTCAGCCGTGGTTGCGGCAGTTCATCACTGGTCAGGTCCACCGCTAAGGTAGGAGCGTCACCGGGCCGGAGATTTCCCGGCGGGTTATAAGGGTTTGGCTCAGTGTAAATCCAGCCTTTTTTATCCAGCGGCAGCGCCGATACATGGCAGGTTGAGCAGCCCACGGCGGCAAACTTGTTCTGGCCGATCTGGATCGCGCGCCGTATTTCCGGGTCGGCCGGGATCACCTGTGCTGGGACCGCCATGGTGGCCTGGAACAAAGTCACCGCGGTCACGTCAGCCCGGGTTAGCTCGTTCACCACTCCGTCGCCATCCGCATCCACGCCCAGTCCAAAACGCTCTTCTGACTGGATTCCATGGTGATGGTTGAACGCGTTGTTGTTGAACTGGCGGAGTGAGATCACGTTGCCCCCCTGGCTGAACGGGCGAATGATTAGGCTGGGAGGATTGGACGCGCCGGTGGTAATCAGGCTTGGCGCAGCCAGGCCTTCTACGCGAGAGGTGTCCCAGGTGCCATCCGCAGCGCGCGAGAGCGCGCCGAAGCTGATGCCCTTGGATCCAAGCGCCCGGCTCTGCCCCGGACCAATCGCGTCGCGCTCCGCCTGAAGATCGGCGGTGATCTGCCGCGCCAGCATTTCAATAAAGCCAGAGCCGGACATCGCCACCGTCTTGCGTGAGTCGG
>DASTPO010000508.1:0-2815 GCA_035762225.1 Candidatus Angelobacter sp. | reverse complement strand
GTCTTGAGCAAGATCTGTTGCGAATAGAACGGCAAGTGCGCTTTGAGCCCGCGCCGCCAGAGAAGGCCACTCTGCACAGCACTTTGGTGGGGTTGGGCAAAGATCTTCGTCATGCTTTGCGCTCGCTACGCTTGAATCCTGGCTTTGCCACGGTCGCGATTCTCTCTCTTGCTCTGGGCATCGGCGCCAACACCGCGATCTTCCAGCTTCTTGACGCCGTTCGCCTGCGCACCTTGCCGGTCAAAAATCCGCAGGAGCTCGTGCTGGTAAAAGTTTCCAACAGCCACGGCCGTTCCGGCGATTTTCGCGGCAGTTTTCCCATGTTCACCAATGCCATCTGGGAGCGTGTGCGCGACGGGCAGCAGGCCTTCTCCGGCATGGCTGCCTGGAATTCCGTCAGCTTCAATCTGGCTGCGGGAGGACGCACGCGGCTGGCGCGGGGCATGTATGTGAACGGCGAATTCTTTCAAACGCTCGGCATTCCCCCCGTGGCGGGGCGGGTTTTCTCAGCCGCGGACGACCGTAGCGACTGCGGCATGCCCGGCGCCGTCATTAGCTACCCTTTCTGGCAAAAGGAATTTGGCGGTCAATCTTCCGCGCTGGGCAGCAAGCTCACCGTTGAAGGACATCCGGTGGAAATCATCGGCGTCACGCCATCTGATTTCTACGGCATTGAGGTGGGACGCGGTTACGACGTCGCCTTGCCGATCTGCAGTGAGGCGATCGTAGATGGAGAATTCCAGGTGGTGAACCGCATCGATGGATGGTGGCTGGCTTTTCTCGGCCGCCTCAAGCCGGGCTGGACCGCCGCGCGGGCGACCGCGCAACTGGAGGCCATCTCCCCCGGCATCTTCCAGGCGACCCTTCCGCCCAGGTACCAGAACGAACTGGCCAAGCAGTTTGTGGGATGGAAGCTGGCGGCAGAAACCGCGGGCTCAGGTCTTTCGAATTTGCGCACCCGCTTTGAAGATCCTCTCTGGATCCTGCTGGCGATTGCCGGCATCGTGCTGTTGATCGCCTGCGCCAACCTGGCCAATTTGATGTTCGCGCGCGCCAATGCGCGGGAGCGAGAGATCGCTGTGCGCTGGGCGCTTCGCGGCGCCGCCTGCTGCAGCAGTTGATGATGGAAAGCCTCCTGCTCTCCGCGATCGGCGCTTTTGGGGGAATTTTGCTTGCCCAGGTGCTCACCCGCGTGCTGGTTTCATTTCTTACCACGCAATTCCGCAGCGTCACGCTGGACCTTGGACTCGACTGGCGTGTGCTCGGCTTTACGGCCGCCGTCGCCATTCTTACGTGTCTGCTGTTCGGATTGGTCCCCGCGCTGAAAGCCACCGCTACACCGCCGATCGTCGCCATGAAGACGGGCAGCCGCGGCCTGGCTGGAGGACGGGAGCGGTTCAGCCTTCGGCGCCTGCTGGTTATCGCTCAGGTAGCAATGTCAATGGTGCTGCTGGTCGGCGCATTTCTCTTCGTCCGCAGCTTTCAAAAGCTGATCAACCTGAACGCGGGCCTTCAGCAGTCCGGCATTCTTACCGCGGAACTGGATCTCACCCAGTTGAAGCTTCCCCCGGAGCAAAGAAATCGTTTCAAGCAAGATATGGTTGAGCGGCTAGGCGCTCTTCCTGGCGTGGCGTCCGCCGGCTCTGCCTCCATTTTGCCGTTGAGCGGAAGCGGCTGGAATGACAGCGTCCACACCGACGCCTCCGGCCAGGAGGTGCGCGAAGTCGCGTACTTTGACCGCGTCAGCGCCGGGTTTTTCCGCACGTTGGAAATTCCGCTGATCAAGGGCCGCGACTTCGGCGACCAGGATTCTCCCAGCGCTCCCGCTGCCGCGATCGTCAACGACTCATTCGTGCGCAAATTCCTGAAAGACAAGGACCCGCTTGGCGCGACGTTCCGCGTGGATGAAGGTGCGGGCGTGCCCGAGTCAGTCTATGAGATTGTCGGAGTCGTGGCTGACAGCAAGTACCGAGACCTGCGCGAAGATTTTTTCCCGGTGGCCTACGTGGCCTCACAGCAAGACAAAAAACCGGACACCGACGTGCCTGTCATCCTGCGCTCCACCCTGTCCCTCGATGCTCTGACTGCTGAAGTCGAGCGCTCCGTAGGGGAAGTCAGCCCGGTGATCGGTATCCAGTTCATTGTGATGAAGACCCAGGTGCGTGATGGGCTGCAGCGGGAGCGGCTCATGGCGTCACTCTCCGGGTTCTTTGGGCTTCTCGCAGGTATATTGGCAACGGTCGGGCTGTATGGCGTGATCTCTTATATGGTGGTGCGCAGGCGCAATGAGATTGGCATACGCATGGCGTTGGGAGCTGACCGCAGCCGGGTCCTGGCGTTGATCATGAGAGAAGCGGCAATTCTGCTGGCAATTGGGCTTGTGATTGGCGCAGGCTTGTCCCTGGCTTCTACCCGGGCCGCGGCCTCGCTGCTGTTCGGTCTGAAGCCGCATGATCCCGCAACCATGGCCATGGCGGCCATTTCACTGGCAGTGGTGGCAGCGGCCGCTAGCTATCTCCCGGCCTTCCGCGCTGCGCGCATACCTCCTACTGAAGCTTTGCGCGAGGAGTAGAGGGCCGGCGCAGATGGCCGGCCTTTGTTCTAGACCCAATTCTCGTTATCGCTGGTGCTACCAGCGCGGTTCGCGGGGCTGGCGCGCGTGGCCGGAATAGTCGTCTCTGCCGCCGCCTCCACCGCGTGGACCCCGGTCCGTTTTAGGCCGCGCTTCATTCACCGTAAGCGCTCGGCCGCCGGAATCTTTGCCGTTCAGGCCTGCGATGGCCTTGTCCGCTTCATCATTATTCGGCATTTCCAC
>DASTPO010000507.1:0-2954 GCA_035762225.1 Candidatus Angelobacter sp. | reverse complement strand
GCGGAATCGTGATTGCCAAGTCAATTGATGGCGGCCAGACTTTCAGCACGCCAGTTGACGTGTTTACCTTCCCCGCGGCATGCCTTGCCACGCCGACGGGCACTGGCTGCCCGATTGATCAAGGGCTCAGCGCGGCTACGCCGTTTGGCGGATCGTTCCGCAGCAACACCTATCCCACGCTGACGGTGGACGATACAGGGCGCGTCTACGTGGCATGGTCGCAGCGCCAGGTAAATGGCGATGCGCGCATTGTAATGTCGGTCTCCGCCGACGGCGTGAGCTGGCCTTCGGCTGGAACGCCGGTGGACCTGGGCCTGGTGCCGGACGATCTGGGAGCGCCGTTCCCCAACCTCTCCAATCCTTCGCGAGGCCATCAACTGATGCCCTCTCTCAGCTTCAATGCCGGCAAACTGATGCTGGCTTATTACGACTTGCGCCAGGACCACACGCTGGGAATATTTACTGCGGCAGCAGACGAAAAAAGTTACTTGGAAAGCCGCCAGCTACTGGGCGAGCTTGATCCCACCAGCGCCAGCTTCAACCCCGACGCGGTGTTCAACCCATTTATCACTGACGGCCCGCAAACTCCCACCACCACGCTCACGGTGCGCCGCCACACCATCGACATGGAAGGGGCGCAAAGCAGTCCCATGCCCGCCGGCAGCCTGGTAATTCCAAGTTTCACGTCATTCAGGATTTCGCGCTACCAGTTTGGCATCAACCCGTTTGATTCCACCTCCGTACTGGAACAACTTCAGGTCAACACGCCCAACCTGCCGCTCTTTGTCCAGGGCACGCAGCCATTCATCGGCGACTACATTGATGTGGCCGGAGCGCCACCGTTCGTGTTCAGCAATGGCAAGTGGAATTTCAATACCGCGGCAACCAGCAATCCGGTATTCCACGCCGTTTGGAC
This sequence comes from Candidatus Angelobacter sp., assembly GCA_035762225.1. Lineage (GTDB taxonomy): Bacteria > Acidobacteriota > Terriglobia > Terriglobales > Acidobacteriaceae > Angelobacter. The sequence continues at coordinate 2,038 of DASTPO010000507.1, read as the reverse complement.
CGACAATCGCGATGTCCGGCCTCCCGCCGACGGCAACTGGACCAGCTATACGCCACCGTTTTCCACGTCCAACCTCACCGGGCCGCATCCCAGCGTCTTTGATCCGACGCAAACCGTCGCCGGTTGCACTGACGATAGCCATACCGGCATGCGGAACCAGAACATTTACACATCACGGGTTGCCCCCGGAATCTATGTGGCCGCACCAGGAAACTCCAAAACGCTGGGCTTCATCCCCAATACCACGACCCTGCTGCAACGCATGTTCGCCCTGACCGTGCTGAACACCACCACGCAGGAAAGAAGCTTCCGCATTACCATTGCGAACCAGCCACTGCTGGCGGACGGAGTAACCGTTGACCCCGCGGGCTCCGCATCTTTGCAGCAATTTGGTCCGTTGCAGACCACCGAAGATGTGACCATTTCCGGGCAGGCGGGCGTATCGCGCCCGATATTCGCCCAGTCGGCGAATCCGACTGCCAGCGTTACCGTGAACGTGCAGGAGATCACCGCTCCCGGAGGGACTCTGGTAAGCGGAGGATTGCAGGCCAGCACTACGCTGAATCCTGATCCCACGGCGCCGCAGATCATCGACCCGGAGACGCCCACCATTCTCAATCCGACAATTTTGAACGCCGAGGTTTATAACCCGACGATCCTGAATCCCACGATTCTGAATCCGACAATTCTCAACCCGACCATCCTGAATCCAGCCGTCTCGGCGGCCTTGAATCCCACGATTCTCAATCCTACGATTCTGAACCCGACCATCCTGAATCCGACGATCCTGAATCCGGCGCTGGCGGACCAGACGGTTACCGACACGACCTACACCATTGCCAATACGGGGAATACCGTGGGTTCGTACGCGGTAAAGCTATTTGGTACGCAGCCCGCGGGAACGACGCTGCAGCTGATCCTGACCAAGACTTATCTGACGCCGATTTCGCAGAATTGCCAGCTTGCCTCGCAATCGCAAAACACCACGCAGGTAAGCGTGCCGAACCCGGTGATTGAAGGCGCGGCCACACTGGGCGATCCCGAGCTGCCCAACTCCAGCACCAAAAACGCGACCATCAACCTGCGTCCCGGCGAAACGGCGCTGGTCACATTGCGCGCGAATGTCTCGAGCATCGCCGATGCGCAGAACATCGTCAACAACCTGACGCCCGTGGTGGTCTCGCACGCCGCCAATACCGGCGCAACCACCCCGCCGGCGACGCTGGTGATCACCACTACCAACGCCACCCTGAATGCCGGCGTAGTGGGCGTCGGCTACACAACCACACTGGCCTCGTTCGGCGGCAACTCGCCGGTGAGTTGGTCCGTCTTCAGTGGGAGCCTGCCTCCAGGACTTACACTGGATCCCGCAACCGGAATTATCTCCGGCAGCCCAACCGCGGCCGGGACCTTCTCGTTCACCCTGGAGCTCACCGATTCCAGTACACCGACGCCCACGTTCGCCTTCCGCAACCTGAGCATCACGATTGCGGTGCCACTGGTGATTGGAACAACTTCACTTAATGACGGTGTGATTGGCGCGGCGTACAGCCAGACCCTGTCCGCCAGCGGCGGTAACTCCACGTTTACATGGACCCTTGCTTCGGGTTCATTGCCGGCGGGCTTGCAGTTGAGCGCGGCAGGGGTGATCGGCGGGACACCCACGGGTCCAGCCGCAACAGCCAGCTTCATCGTCCAGGTGCAGGATAGCGGTACGCCGCAACAGACCAAAACTCTGGCGCTTACAATCCGCATTGCCGCACCGCTGGCCCTGAGCGCAGGCACTCTGCCTCCGGCGAAGCTTGGCGTAGCGTACAACCAGCCTCTCTCCGCCACTGGTGGAACCGCCCCGCTCACTTGGTCGCTCGGATCGGGTTCGGTGCTGCCGCCGGGTCTGGGGCTAAACAGCGCCGGCTCAGTCTCAGGAATCCCGACGGCTTTAGGAACATTCTCCTTCAGCCTGGTGGCGACGGATTCTGCCACGCCGCATCAAAGCGCGAGCGCCAACTTCAGCATCACGGTGGCAAACGCTTATACG
>DASTPO010000506.1:0-8251 GCA_035762225.1 Candidatus Angelobacter sp. | reverse complement strand
CCGCCAGCAACACGAAGACCCGGCCGCCATTGGATGATGCCAGCAGCATCCCCAGCAGGAAAACAGCGCCGATGATGCGCCAGCGGACTTTTCTTTCCCAGCGGGGCTTTCTCTCCGGCGCAACGCTCAGGTGAAGATAGTCAGGCGTGTAGTAGATGAGAGTAGCGACGGCCACTTCCAGCAGAAAATAGATGAAGGTCTGGGCTGCAGTCCATCTGCCTCCCGTGGTGATACGGGTTGCAATGCCCAAGAGCACAAACGCCAGGGCCAGCGATCCACCCCAAACCCGGCTGCCTTGAAAGAATCTTTCCTGGTCCCGATAGTTCATTCGTTCACGATCTGGATAACAGTTGATTTTACAGGAAGATTCGGCAAGGATGACCGCGCCGCGCGCCACCTGCTATGCTTCCGCGCATGACTCTTTCAGTATGCATCATCACCCTCAATGAAGAGGCCAACATCGCGCGCACGCTGGAAAGCGTAAGAGCCATTGCCGACGAGATCATCCTGGTGGACTCCGGCAGCACTGACGCGACGGTGGCGATAGCCCGGAGATTTGGGGCCAAGGTCTACATTGAGCCGTGGAAGGGATTTGCGCGGCAGAAGAACTCTTCTCTGGAAAAAGCGACGAGCGAGTGGATCCTCTCGCTGGACGCCGACGAAGAGGTCAGCGCGGAGCTTGCAGCAAGCATCACCGCCCTGCTGAAATCCGGCGCGAAGCCGAAGCATTCCGGGTACACCATGAACCGGAGGAACATGTACTTCGGCAAGTGGATCAGGCGCAGCGGGTATTATCCGGACCCAAAGCTGCGAATCATCCGCAAAGGAGCGGCCCAGTTTGAGCTGCGCGACGTTCATGAAGACATGAAGATGACGGGAGAGCTGGGCCACCTGCAAGGCGACCTGATTCACCACGCGTATCCGACGCTCGAGAGTTTTATCGAGCACGCCAACCGTTATTCTTCCCTGGGCGCGGACATGGTGGTACGCGAGCGCAAAGTCGGGTTCAGCGTGATCAATATCGTTCTGCGGCCCGCGGTGCGCTTCTTATGGGCGTATCTTTTTCGCGGCGGCTTTCTCGATGGCCGCGAGGGATTGCTGGTGCTGATGAATCATGCGGCTTACGTGAGTTGGAAGTACGCCAAGGCATGGGAGAAATCGAAGAAGGTTGGGTGAGTGGAACTGACATTTCACGATTTGCTCTGCCGCTGGGCGTAAAAAATCGTCAATCGCGGGCCAAGAGATCCGCGGAGCAGATTCGGGCCTCACAACAACAGCGGAAGCGGGAACATTCACGTTCGGCCTACCTGGTGTGGCTTGGGCGATCGAAATATTCGCGGGCCTTCGGACAATGTACTATTTCGCTATTGATTCACCTACAGAAAAGCACTAGAATGAGCTCGGCCCCAGGGTAAAAACAAGGAAAGATATTTGAAAACTCGTCTTTTGGCTGTTGGCCGTTAGGCCTTTGGCTGAAAAAATCAGCCGCAAGGGCAACGACTTTCAGTCTTGTGACCCTCTGCCGACTGGGATTGGGATTGGGTCACCCAAGGGTCACCCGTGGGTCACGCAAGGGCCACCCAAGTGTCACGCAAGGGTCTCCCAAGGGTTGAATTGCGAAAGCGCTTTGTTTGCAACAGGAATTAAAAAAAGGCCGGGTGGGGCCTGGCTGAGCAGGGAAAGTTTACTTTCTTCCTGCGCGTTTCTGGGCGATGACGAGGCCGCGCGGGGTCGGCAACAACACCACGGAAATCAGCCCTTCCTGCTCCATGCGCAAAGCGGCTTCGCGGACGGTCTTGAGATGCGAACTGGCGTCGTGCATGAGGATGAGGCCGTGAGGATTGATCTGGGGGAGAAAGTGCCGCACCTCGGGCTCGCGCAGCTCGGGCAAGGAATCGCAGAAGAGCACATCGATTACGCCTGATACTTTGGTTTCCAGGCTGGATTCGCAGCGATAGTCGATAAACTTCCGCAGCCCGCTGGCGTCAATCTTTTCCCTGGCTTTGGCAAAGACCTCTTTGTCCGGCTCGCAGGTGATGATCTTGCCGGAACCATTCTGCTTCAGGCCTTCGGCCATGTAGAGCGTGCTCACGGCGAGGAAGGTGCCGGTCTCCACCACCAGGCTGGGTTTCACGGTGGTCATCAGGCATTTCAGAAAATCCAGGACTTCAACTTCAGCGGTCATGGTGTCAAACATCCTCCAGCGCTCGGGGTTGGGACACTCAGGGGTGGCGCGGTGATATTCCGGTTTGGTCTGCTGGTTGCCGTGCTGGACCACATGGTCCAGGACTTTATGGACAGGATCTTTGCCGCGAAAACGTCGGCGCGCCACGATCAGGAGAACCACTCCGGCTAGAACTGTGGCCAACGCCGCGATCTGGGCGTTGCTCATGCCCCACAAAACCGCGGGATTGATGCGGATGAATTCAACCAGAAAACGCTCAAAGCCGAACAGGATGAGGAACTCGCCGGTAATCACTCCGGGAGCGAGCGGGTGCTGAATGGAGCGCGTGCCGCGACGCCAGATATAGAAATAGATCAGCACGCAGACCAGGAACTCGTAGATCGGCGTGGGATGGACGCGGCAATTTGCAGGCGCGCCCCACAACGGGCAGACATCGGTGGTCTTGACCAGGCCGTCAGGAAAGGCCATGCCCCAGGGCAGATGCGTAGGGCGGCCGTAATCGCCATCGCCGGAAATCAGGCAGCCGATCCGGCCTACCGCGTAGCCGACCGCCGCGGCGGAGCTGGAGAGGTCGAGCATGGTGAGCATGCCCACGCGGTAGCGCCGCGCGAGAAGGAGCAAGGTGGTGATGCCGGCGACGAAGCCGCCAAACCAGGCAAAGCCGCCGCGGAACCAGCTTACGAGCACGCCGAAGCTCCTGAGCGTTTCAGCATTGAGCCGGTCAGCCGGGGTATCGATGACATGCCAGATCTTGGCGCCGAGAATGCCGGCCAGGGCCACGAACGCGACTACGTTGTAAACATCCACGGTGAGGTGGCGGCGCTTGATCTCTGCATCCAGGGCAAAGTAGGCGGCGGCGAACGCCATGAGCATCAGCAGGCCGAAGGTGGGCAGATCAAACGGCCCAAGATGAATATAAGGAAGCAGTGGTGGCCCTCACAGGAGAAAGGTAATGCACAAGTATAAATGGAGCCGCGATAAAGGCTAGCGAGCGGGCGAGGTGACGGTGGTGTCGCGCACCTCAGCGGTGGCGCGGACTACCAGCCGGGCGGGCAGGATCAACAGGCGCGGCAGCGTGCCGTCTTTGTGGCGAAAGCGTTTCAGATCGGCCATGGATTTCACGCCCAGCCGCTCCGCCATTAACGCGTGGGAAGGCACATCCTTAAATTCAAAGAGGTCGGCGGGGCGGAAGTTCTGGTGGCGAACGATAAACAGCTCGCGCTCGCTGCGCATGTCAACGCGCACGCTGGGATCGAGAATGAAACACCAGAAAACGTCCCAGTCGCGGGGATTGCCGTCCACGGTGTACTTGTTGATCACCAGATTGTGGTCATACTCGGACTTGCCGGGAGCGCGGTATTGGACGCCGGGAACGACAAAATAAAGGTTCAGGCGATTATCCGCCGGCTTGTCAGCCGCGGCGCGTTCGCCCAGGTTCCACGGACCAACGCTGGCGAGCTTGTGCGAAATGCCGGATTCAGGAGTGAAGATGAGATCGTCGCCATCGTGATAGACGGAGAACGGCTTCACGACCTGCCTCATGGCAGCACCGGCGACAAAGCCCACAGCGGCCAGAGTGACCGCGGCAAGCCCGCGAATGTGGCGGTTCAGCACAGTCGAGAATTATGTCAATTCCGGATGCCCCGGGCAAGACGCCAGGAGGGCACTTGGGGATGCTAAAGTGATGAGACGTGCGTAACATCCTGCAACATCGCGGCATGCGGCTGATTTTTGCCGCCAACCTGATCTCCATGATCGGCAGCGGAATGAACTCGGCCGGAGTGACGTGGTTCATCCTGCAAAAAACGCACTCGGAGATGGCGCTGGGCACTCTGTTGATGCTCCAGACCATTCCTGCGCTCCTCATGCTTCCCTTCACCGGCGTGGTCATTGATCGCGAAGACCGCCGGCGGCTGCTGATGTGGCTGGACGCGATACGCGGCCTGGTGATCCTGACCGTTGCAATCATGGCATACCGCGGCCAGGCCACGCTTTGGGAAACCTACCTGATGGCCATCATTGTTGCCGCCGGCTTCTGGATGTTCTGGCCCACGATCACGGCTTTGATCCAGGAGCTGACGCCGGAGTCGCAGTTTGTTCATTCCAACAGTTTCTTGCTGGCGGGAGTGCAGGGCGGCTGGCTGGTTGCGGGCGCAATTGTTGGCTTCGTGTACAACAAGATTGGCCTCTCTGGTGTTTTGTTCATCGACTTTGGCAGCTATGTGCTCTCATTTGCCTGTTACCTGTTTGTGCGTAAAGGGCGGCATACGGTGGCGATTGCGCCAGAAAGCGTGGCCCATGAGAGCGCGGTGGCGCGGTTTCTCCATGAGTTGCGCGAAGGCGTTGCTTACATCCGCGTGCGGCCGCAGCTCATCTTTACCGGCACGGCCTGGGCCTTGTTTATGGGCGGAATGCTGACGCAAGGCGTGATCACAGCGCCATTCAGTGACCGCATTTTGAAAGCCGGCGCGGTGGGCTATGGCTGGCTCAACTCGGGTTGGGCCATCGGCGCCTGCATGGGCGCGGTGTACACACCACGGATGATTCGCAATACCGGCCACCGTCGCGCGATCGGTATTTCCATGGCGTTGTTGGGCGCGTCACTGATCTCGCTGCCTTTTCTCGGGACACATCTACATGGCAGGCTGATCATGTCAGCCACGGTCTCCATCAGCCTGGCCCTGTTGACCGCCGTGATCGTTTATTGCCTGATGGGATGCTGCCGTGCGCTGGGCGGCGTGGCCATCACCAGCACCATCATGGAGATGGTGCCAAAACATTTCATGGGCCGGGTGCAGAACACTTTTTATTTTCTGGGGACAAGCCTGCAGTTTGCGTTTTCCATTCTGGTTGGATCGGTGGCCCACCGCAAGGGCCTGGCACAGGGATTTGCGATTGTAGGCGGAATCTACCTGCTGGCGTGCGTGGCCGGATCATGGCCGCTGAATGAGCAAAGCACGGCGGGGGAATCGGTGGCGCAAACCGGCACATGATCCGCGCGAGAAGGCCGGTTTTGATTGGCGATGTAAGGCAATAATTTGTTCCTTGGAAGCGCCAATCGCGTAGAATTCCCGTTAGGGCAGAGCAGCAGCGAAGGGGATGAAATGGGCGGTAATCCGGTAACCCATAACGAGACCCGGGGCCAGTTTGAGATTGATCTGGAAAACGAACACGCTGTGCTGCAATACGATCGCAGCGCCGACAAGATGCGGTTGCTGCATACTGAAGTGCCGGTTGCCTTTCGCGGCAGAGGGCTGGCCAACCAACTGGTGCGCGCCGCTCTCGACTACGCGCATTTTCATCGCTTGAAAATTGTTGCAGTCTGTCCGTTTGTTAAGGCATACCTGACGAAGCATCCTGAAGCCGCTGGATGAAGCGGGCTAACGTTCAGCTTCGCGACAACCTGCCAATGGTTCTGGCGGACGTGGAACCCACGGTAAAGATTTGATCCAGGCTCTGGGCCAGTTCTTCAATGGTATCGGGTTTCAGGATCACGTAGCGTACGCCAATCCTGCGGGCCTCTTTCTCATCTTCCGGACGAACAAAGCCCGACATCATCACCACCGGGATCTCAGGGCGGATGGCAAGCACCTGGCGCGCTACTTCCGATCCGGACATGCCAGGCATGGAGAGATCGGTAATGATGGCGTCGAATTGCAATGGCTTTTCCCGGAAAATCTGGACTGCGCGGGATGGATTGGTTTCACCGGTTACGTGATAGCCTAAGCGCCCGAGGCTGCGTTGCGAAAGCCGGACCAGCGCCTCTTCATCGTCGACATATAGAAGACGTTGGCCATGGCCCAGCGGCATCTTCGCCGGTAAAATCGGCTTTTCTCCCGCCTCTTTCACTGCGGGAAAATAGAGCCGGAAAGTCGAACCTTTGCCGCGTTCGCTGTAAACCGAGATGGAACCGTCATGGTCATTCATGATGCCGTGAACCACGGAAAGCCCGAGGCCAGTTCCCTGTCCCGGATCCTGCGTGGTGAAGAAAGGATCAAAGATGCGGTCCAGAATGGCGGAATCCATGCCGCATCCGTTGTCGCTGATGGAAAGCCGGACGTAGCGCCCCTCTTTGAGCCTTGCGTTACTGCCGACAAAATCCGGCGTGACATTTAGTGCTTTCGCCGTCACCTGCAACACGCCTTCGCCTTCGCCGATGGCCCTGGCGGCGTTGGTTCCCAGGTTCATGATCACCTGGTGCAATTGGGTTGAATCGGCAGAGATCGAAGGCAGATCAGGATCGAATTTTGCTGTAATCTCGATGCGCGCAGGCAGCGTCGCGCGCAAAAGAGCCAGCGCTTCCTCGATAACCGTCCGCACTGCGAGCGGCTTACGAGCAGGCGCCTGGCGGCGGCTGAAGGTAAGTATCTGGCGAACGAGGTTCTTTGCCCTGGCGCTGGCTTTGCTGATCTCACGCAAGCTTGTCATGGCTGGATGGTCCGGCTCGAGGTCTTCTACGGCCAGACTGGCGTTCCCACCGATCGCCAGCAGAATATTATTGAAGTCATGGGCAATGCCGCCTGCCAGCGTTCCCAGCGATTGCATTTTTTGCGATTGCAAAATCTGTTCTTCCATCTTCTTGCGGTCGGTAATGTCGATAGCGACTCCGGTAATGCGGAACGGTTCGCCTCGCTCGTTGCGCTCCACCCGGCCACGGCTCGTGATCCAAATTATGCTTTGATCTGGCCGGAAGACGCGATACTCCAGCTGATAGTTCACGCCTTCACGCAGGGCGTCTTCAATAGCGGCGCGCGTACGATCGCGGTCCTGAGGATGTATCCAGGAAAAGAAAGGCTCAAGTGATCCGCCCGCCAGTTCTTCCTGGCTGCGCCCCAGAAGCGCGTGTATTGATTCGTCCCATTCGATCCTTCCGTTGGCAATGTCCCAGACCCATGTGCCCATGCCCCCGCCTTCCATTGCAGAGACCAGTCGCGCCTGGGCCAGCTTCGTTGCTTCCTCCGCCCGTTTCCGTTCAGTGATATCGGTATTGGCTTCTAAAACCCGTTGCGGCTGGCCGCTGTTTTGCCGCTCCAGCACCCATACGCTGGCAACCACAATGCGGCTGCCGTCGCGCTTGTGATGCACCAGTTCGCCTTCCCACTCGCCTTCCCGCAAAAGAGTTTTCTTGATTGCTTCTATCGGCTCGGGAAATTCCGTTCGCAAAAGGTCATGGGAAAGCCGGCCCATCGCCTCCTCCGCGGTAAAGCCGTACAGCTTCTCCGCGCCCCGGTTCCACAGCACGATGCGGTCGTCCATGTCTCGCACCAGCACCTGCGCCAATTCCAGCACGCTGGTCTGCTCGCGCAGGGCCTTGTCCGTCCGCTGGCGTTCGGTCACGTCGCGCACGATCGCGGTGAAAAACTTTCTCCCGTTGATCTTCACCTGCGAGATCGACGCTTCAATCGGGAATTCGGTCCCATCCCGGCGCAGCCCGCTCAACGCGCCCAGCGAACCCATGGCCCGGCTGGTGGTCCCGGTTTTAGAGAACTCGCCGATATGTCCGGCATGGGCCGTACGCAACCGTTGCGGGATCAGCCGTTCCAGATGCTTTCCTACAATTTCATCGGCGGAGTACTCGAAAATCGCCTCCGCTGCCGTGTTGAACATCACCACACGCTGGTTCTCATCGACCGTGATTACCGCATCCATGGCCGAATCGATGATGCCCTTCAGTTGCGCGCGGCTCTGGCTCAGCCGCTCTTCCGCCAGCTTGCGCTGGGTTATGTCCTGCGCCATGCTGGAAGCGCCCACCACCCGGCCTTCGCGGTCATATACGGGGGAGATGGTCAGCGAAACATGAATCAGCACCTTGTCTTTGCGCCGGCGCACGGTTTCAAACCGTTCAATGGGAAACCCTCTTTTCAAGTCCTCAAGAAAGCCGGTGATGTCGTCCAGTCCCGAGGGCGGCACAAGCATGGCAATGTTTTGTCCGATTGCCTCTTCCGTGCTGTACCCGTAAAGACGTTCGGCGCCCTTGTTCCAGAAGCGCACCCGCTGGTCAATCCCGCGCACGATGATGGCGTCCTTGGCATTGTCCAGCAGCGAAGCCTGCTCGCGTATGCGGGC
>DASTPO010000505.1:0-6423 GCA_035762225.1 Candidatus Angelobacter sp. | reverse complement strand
CTGGTGATCGCGAACGCCGAGAACTCAGCCGGCGGATTCGGGTTAACGCCTTCGATTGCTGATGAATTGTTCGATCTGGGATGCCACGTGCTCACTACCGGCAACCACATCTGGGACAAGCGTGAGATTGTGGATTACTTCAACGCCGCGAATGGCGATCCACGCTCCCGGGCGCGAAAGGTTTTGCGTCCGGCAAACTTTGCCGAAGGCGTGCCGGGGGTAGGCATCTATGAAGGTACAACGCCGCAGGGCCAGAACTTTGCCGTGATCAACCTGCAAGGCCGCGTGTTCATGGCTGATTCCGACGACCCTTTTCGCAAGGCGGACGCATTGCTCGACAAGATCAAAAGCAAAGTGGTGATCGTGGATTTTCACGCCGAGGCAACGTCAGAGAAAATTGCCATGGGCTGGTATCTGGATGGACGAGTGACCGCGGTGCTGGGAACGCATACGCATGTGCCCACGGCCGATACCCGAATTCTCCCCAATGGAACCGCCTACCAGACGGATGTAGGAATGTCTGGACCGTACGATAGCGTGATCGGCGTACAGAAAGAGCAGGTATTGCAGCGGTTTCTCTCCGGATTGCCGGGAAGATTTGAAGCCGCGAAAGGCGATCCGCGTTTCTGCGCGGTGCTGATTGGATGCGATGCCGTCAGCGGACGGGCACACTCGGTACAGCGGTTGATGCTCAGCGAATAAAAAAAGGCAGCCCGGAAATGGGCTGCCTTGGATCGTTCTTTTTGGTTAGCTAGCTTACCTTTTTCTTCTTGCCGGCCGTTGTGCCTTTCTTCTTGACGCCAGTCTTGGCGGCAGGTTTGGCAGCGGGCAGCTCGCCTTTCGTCATAGTGAACATGAAGGGATCTGGAGTGTATTCGGAAATCACTCCGATCACGTCCGTCATGGCGCCAGGAGCAAGCTGCTTGGTCATCGGCTTCTCCAGGGTCACTTTCATGTCAGCCTTGTTGGCGGCCTGATTGTCGTCTGAAAAAGCGACATCCAGAGTACTTGGATCGGTAACAGCAATCACCTTTACCGGAATCTTCAGCTTAGCTTCACCGTTTTTCTCTTTAGCTTGAATTGCCGCCCAGACCTGGTCAGCAGCGGTCTTGTTGGCGGGCGTCTTGTCACGACAGGCCAGCACCATCTCCCAGTCGCCCGGGGAAAGCTGGTCAGCGCCGTTCTGCTGGACCGCCTGAGCGGCCAGATCGCAGGTGGTGGGCGCAAGAGGAATGCTGGCGACAAAGTCGGCAGGCGGAGCAGTCTGAGTTGCCGCGGTGGCAATGCGCTGGTTCCAGTCGTCAGTGTTGCCGTGGTACTTTTTGTATTTGGAGAGGAAATAAGGCGACCATTGCTGGGCAGCCGCAGGGTTGGTTTTCTGGGCGATGCTCAGCGCCTTGGCGCCATACCAGAAACCGGTCGCATCAATCGGGTTGGGTTGAAGTAGAGCCAGCGACATCTGGTAATTGTTGGCCAGGTCATTCGGATCAACCTTCAGCGCTTCCTCGTAATACTTACGGGCAGAAACAAAATCCTGCTGCTGCAAAGCGCCAAACGCTGCTGTACCCGCGAATATGCCCTCCATCTGGGTCTTCATCTTTTCATAGTCAGCAGCGTTGACTCCCGCGGGATTTTTCCACGTTGTCAGCTCCTGCAGACCGCGTTCTGCGTCAGTGCGGGCTTTGGCGCCGCTGGCGGCGTCTCTAACCTGGCCGCGCTCCAGGAACACCACGATGGCGAGGGCGCGCACGTTTCCAGGCTCAATCTGGAGAATGGTCCGTGCAATCTGCTCGACTTTGGGCTGGTTGCCAGCCTGCTGATAGGCGCCCATGGCTTGCTCAAGCGCATCGATTTTCACAATGCTATTGGGATACTGCTGGACAAACGCTTCCATAGCCTGGCCTTTGGCGGCCGGATCCGTGGTATTCAGAGCGGTTATGTAGGCGTTATATTCCGCCGGATCCTTGATTACCTTTTGGCTGGTGGGAACGTTGGCCTGGGAATCGGCCGCTCCGGGTTGTTGTGCTGCGGACGGCTGCGCACCAGGCTGCTGAGCCCCTGGTTGCTGAGCGGATGGCTGTTGCGAGGGTGATGTACCCTGCGCCAGGGCTGCGGTGGTCAGCGCAAGCACAAATGTGACAAGCACTTTTCTCATTGCGTTTTGCTCCTTCAATCCTTCTCTGCCAGATTTGTGGGCCCGATTGCTGGTGGACACAATCCTCTTCAGGCCGTCCTTCCATTCAAAAACTTAGAGGCACGGATTATAAAAGACAAACCCCTGTTTTAGGCAAGCTGCGTCTGGACAGAGCACTTTACTGTTCAGATGCGAAGTTGCTGGTTTCAGTTATCCCGCCGCGCGTGAATCACCTGTCTTACTTGCGTGCGGCCGCGGCGGTCGCGCTTAATTCGCCCTTTTCCATGATGAAAATGAATGGGTTCAGCTTGTACTCCTTCATTACCCCGATCACCTTCACCTTGGCTCCGGCAGCCGGGGGACGAAGCATCTTTTTTGCCATCGTAACCTGAAGATCAGCAGTGTTGGCGCTTTGATTTTCATCCGTCATGGCGGCATGCAGGGTATCTTCGGTTGCGGAAATCACCTTGACCTCGATTTCCAGTTTCGCTGCGCCCTGCTTCTGCATGGCCTGAATGGACGCCCATACCTTGTCGGCGGCCTCTTTATTACAGGGCGCATCATCCCGGTGCTGGAGAATAAATTCGTCATCGCTGAAGGAGAGATCTTCTGGCTTGTTCTCCTCCACCGCTTTGCAGGCAATCTCGGATGGAGTGGGCGCGGCCTTGACCATCACGGCGAATCCGGCCGGCGGGGCCTTTTCCTGCGCGGATATGGACGCGACGAGTTTGTCCCATCCTTCTTCGCTGCCGTGATACTTGCGGTACTTGGCGTTGCAATATCCCCTGATGCTGTTCGCTCCTGCAAGATTTTGAGACGCATTCGCCAGGTTGATCGCCTTCACACAATACCAAAGCCCGGTGACATCCATAGGCTTCATTTCCAGATCCGCGATCGCAAGCTGGTACGTGTCCTGCAAGTCACCCGGATCTAGCTCGATCACTTTAAGATAATTGTCGCGCGCGGAGGCGAAGTCTTTGCTTTGCATCGCGCAGAAACCGGCGGCGCCGTATAAAACCGCGGCCACCTGATTGCGCATGGCACTGAAGTCTGCGTCGGACATGCCTTCCGGCCGGGGCGTGTTGGGCAGAGCCTCTATGGCCTTTCGCGAGGTGGAGCAGGTCTCCTGCAAGCTTGCGGCATCTCCGGAAGTGGCCTTGGCGCGCATCAGGGCCGTGAGGACGGTCAGAGAACGCATATTGCTGGGATCCACGACAAGAATTTTTCGCGCCGTCTTTTCCACGCCACTCAAATTTTTGGCTTGCTGGTAGGCAGCCATGGCCTGTTCGAGCGCGTCAATCAATACCACGCTGTGGGGATATTGGGCGGCGAATGCTTCCATGGCAGCCGCGCGGGCTGGAGCATCCGTGGTGTTAAGCGCGGAAATATAGGCGTTATATTCCGCCGGGTCCTTGATGGTCTTCTGTGCCTGTTCTGTTCCGGATGGCACAGGAAGCAGGCTCGATGCGAAGCTTCGGGCGTTCGCTGAACCCAGCGACGCCAACAATAAACCGAACGATGCCACTAGAATTCTCTTCATTTCGACGCTCCTGGCTGAAACAAGAAGTAATCTTCAGTAATGGAACGCGCCTGACATCTGCCCCAAGCGGACAGACTCCAATGCATTGGACACCAGAGCAGGAGCAATCGTTCCATTGAGCAAGCTCTATCGGATAATAGGTTTGAACAATTTTTTCCAGCATACAGCTGCCGAAAGCGAGGGCCAAAGCAAAATGTCAAATATCCTGCAGGGAAAGACCGCTTTAGTAACTGGCGGCGGACGGGGGATTGGGGCCTCAATTGCTCTCAAGCTGGCAGGACTGGGAGCAACGACCATTGTCTGTGGGCGGACGCTGGCACGCCTGCAACATACAGCGGGACAGATTCGGGCAGCGGGCGGAGAAAGCGAAGCCATCGCGTGCGATGTGGCCGACTGGAACTCAGTCTCCGCGCTGGCCGAACGGGTGCAGAAGACTTTTGGCCGGCTGGACATTCTGGTGAACAATGCCGGGCGTGGGGTGGTTCGGCGGCCCGCTGCATACCATGCCATTGGAAAAATGGGAGGCAATCTTCAACACCAACGTGCGCGGGGTGTTCCATACGGTGCGGGCATTTGCGCCGATGATGATCGCCGGCGGTGGAGGCGAGATTGTGAATATTTCTTCGATCGCAAGCAAGAATGCGCTGCCAAACGGGGCGGCGTATTCGGCGTCAAAGTGGGGGTTGAACGGGCTCTCCTATTCAATTGCTGAGGAGTTGCGCGGGCACAACATCCGCGTGTCCGTGATTTGTCCCGGATCGACCCACACAGAGTTTTCTCCACATGAAGGCAAGAGCGCGGAGAAAATGCTGGTCCCTGAAGATGTAGCCCACGCATTGGAAATGCTGGTGACATCAAGACGGCAGGCATTTATCAGCGAGGTGATCTTAAGGCCGGCGCAGAAACCGTAAGGGGCGCGGTTTTGTAATCGAGCAATTTCAAAGTGGGATTGCGCCCAGAATCCCCTTGGTAATTACTCAATTGCCCGATGGCAAATTCCCAATCTCCGCTAGGCACGCTTTTCCGGCACAATCACCGGCTCTTGCGGCGCCAGGGGCTTGCCGGCGTTGGCAGGCATGGGCACCAACAGAGCTTCTTTGCGATAGACCAGGTTGCTGGCGTTTAGGGTGGCCAATTTGAAGCCATGGCCGTGCGTGATGGCGTCAGTGGGGCAAGCCTCAACGCAATAACCGCAAAAAATGCACCGATTGTAGTCAATGTTATAAACCCGGGCATAGCGCTCAGCGCCGCTGATGCGGTTCTGCTCCGTGTTGTCCGCGGCCTCAATGTAAATGCAGTTGGAGGGGCAGGCGGCGGCGCACAGGAAACAGGCAACGCATTTTTCCAGGCCGTTTTCATCGCGCTGCAACTCGTGCAATCCGCGGAAACGCTCCTGAAAAACCGCGCCCTCATTGGGCAGCTTCTTGTTGGGATAATCCTCAACAATGGTGGGAGCAAACATCTCCCGAAAAGTAACGGACATACCCTTGGCGATGCCGGCAAGGTCGCGAAAGATCGACATGCCATCAGTATAATTCGGAACCGTAAAGGACACAAAAGTGGCGTACAGCTAGGCTCGATCTACCTTGCAGAATGATTCGCAATTGATCGCCGTAACAACTCGGTGGCGAGTCCGATCAGGGCGTACATTCCTGCATTGAGGAGAATGAACCAGCAGTACGCCAGCGGCATGGAACGTCCGATCAATGAGGCGGGAGCAGTGATGGCGACGATTGTCGAGCGCCCCAGATTGTAATTGGGCCACGTGAAAAGTCCAAAGGCAAACCAGAAAAACGCCACAGCCAGCCCGATAAGCGCCCACAGACCAATTCTTCGCTTCATGTAATCACCTGGCTTTCTTCTCTCACAACAATTCGATTACTCTTTTCACGTTAGGCCTAGCTGAATCTGAGCGCGAGAAGGCGTTGGCTATAGATGCTTCCAGAATTCCAGGTGGACTTGCGCCACGAGGCTTGAAATGGCGGCTCGATCAACGCTCTCAGGCAGCGGCGAAGAGGCAACCGCCTTCTCCACTTCCCTGGCTAAATTGTTTGCATGAGCCAGGACACGATCCAGAGTCCATTCACCGCTCCGGACTTCAATCAGCAAATCTTTTTCAGGACGCGGCAAGGTGATCTGACAATACTTCATCAGCTCCAAACATTCATAAAGAAGCCTCAGGCCATGCATGGCTGCTTTGGTATCATAGCCAGACTTGCCGATATATTCCGGTCTTTGCCCCTTCTTACCGCTTCCCTTTTCGCCGGTCAAGCGTTTGAATTGATCGTTGGCGAAGCCGAGAAATTGTTTGGCCGAGCTGCGCGACAGGAACAGTCCGCGTTCTGCCTGAATTTTTCTCCATATCTCCGGCGCGACTTCCTGAGGTTCAGCAAAGAGAAAATGCAGAGCCGTGGCGTTGCCTTTGGCTGCCATGCCGGCCCACTTGCGCAATGAATATAGCATCACATCAATGTCGTCGGGGCCATTGCGGCGCTCGTCACCCGCGGTGGACCAGACAAAGTGTTCGCGCGGCTCCAGTCCAAGCGCTTGCTCCAGATCTTCGATGTAGACGCCATAGAGGTCCGTATCATCCGTCCTGCCGATCTTGGCGCCGTGGAGTTCTGAGCCACCAACGAAGAGGTGGATAAGCATCTGCGGTCGGTCAAAGCCGGAAAAAGCGACCAGTTCCAGCAGAGACCGGTCTTTTGACGTTCGCTTCTTCACCTGGCTGCTCGTCGAGACAACGTGC
>DASTPO010000504.1:0-4906 GCA_035762225.1 Candidatus Angelobacter sp. | reverse complement strand
CCAGCGCGGCAAAGATCAACGCTGATATTCCCGCCAGGGTCCAGCTTCCCCAGCGCAGCCTGCGGGCGCGCGCGGAGGCCACCGCCGAGCCCAACAACAGCGCCAGCGCGGGATAGATGGGCATGGAGTAATACTCCTGCGTGGTCGAAAAGGTGAAGAACAGCATCACCACGCCGATCCAGCAGGCGGCCATCAGCCGGGCCCGTCCGGCTCGCGAATGCGCTCCATAGTCCTGCCCGGCGGCAGCGGGCAGATATGCCGTCCAGGGAAAAAGCCAGATCAGGTTGAAAAGCCAGAACCACAGTCGCGGGACCGTGTTGTAGTCGCGCGGGTAGCGCAGATTCAGGAAGCGGAGCAGGTGTTCATTGAAAAAATATAACCAGAAAAAGCCGCGATACTCTCCCGGGCCGCTGTGCATGGAAAGCGCAAAGTAGGGCGGGTTCCGCAGCGTCGCCATGATGTGCCATGGCGCGGCAATGAGCAATGCAATGCCCGCCACCAGCCAAAGATGCATCCTTCTCCAGGCTGCCAGGGAAAACAGCTGGCGCGTCAAGGCCATGAACGCCAACCCGGCGAGCACGGGAAATACCACGGCGATCAGCCCCTTAAGCAGGAGCCCAGCGCCAAAGCACAGCCCCATCACGGCGGCCCAGCGCCGCGGATAAAGCTCGCCCGGATCCAGCAAACGCAGCCATGCCCAGATGGCCCCGGTGATCGTCAGCGTCAGAATGGCATCCGGGATCAGGATTCGGGTAAAGAGAAACAGCCCGGTTGAAGTTGCCAGCATCAGGCCGGCGTAGGTCCCGGCTTCCTGGCCGAAGGCCCATCGTCCGAAGCGGTACGTAGTCCAGCACAACAGCACCACGGCAAGAGCCAGCGGCAATCGAGCAGCCCAGTCATGCACGCCGAAAATGGCGTACGACCCGGCCATCATCCAGTAAACCAGCGGAGATTTTTCCAGATAGGCCACGCCATCCAGGCGGGCAGTAGTCCAATCACCGGAGACCAGCATGTTGCGGGCGATCTGCGCCTGCACGGCGTCCACGTCGTCCATCAGGCGAGGCGGGCTGGCAATATTCAGTAAGAAGACGAAGCAGGCTGCGGCTACAACGATCCAACCCGGTCGAGTTCCGCGGGAATGGCTTCGCGCGAGGTCGCTTCCTCGCTCCGCACTCCGATGTTCCACTGCTTCATCCACAACAACAACACCATCAACCCCCATAGGTGATACCCCAGATTGGCTCGCCGCTCCAAATGATCGCTGAGCATGCGTTCAATAGCGGTCCAGCGGAAAAGCCTGGACGCTCGAATGTTTTCTTCAGAAAGCGTTTCCAAAAGCACAGGTTGCAGCACGCTGCGAAACCAGTCGTGGACCGGAATATCAAAGCCGATTTTCGGCCCGCGCAGGACGCTCTGCGGCAATTTTTCCCGCATCAGTTCGCGCAGCACAAACTTTGACGTGTCTCCGCGCAACTTGAAATTGTCCGGCAGACTGGCGGCGAAATCGACAATCCGCGGATCGAGGAACGGAGGACGCGCTTCCAGAGAATGCGCCATGCTCATGCGATCGACCTTGTACAGAATGTCATCCGCCAGGTAATACCGCTGGTCGAAGTCCAGAAACCGCTTCAATCCCGGCCCAGCGTCCATGTTGTCCAGGATTCCGGCGAGCGGGGCGGGATCGGCAAAACGGAAGAAGTCTCTTTTTTCCGCTTCAGTGAACGTTCCATTCCAGTAAACATGGGCCATTTCCGGCGAAAGCAGCGATCCTTCCAGAAACCGCTTTAGCTTGTATTCGAAACTGATCTTTTCGTCGGAGACGGGCAGAAGCGCGGCGCACTTGAGACCGGCGCGGCGCAGTCCGGCGGGAATTCTGCGGGCCGCGGCTGCATAACGATCGGCTTTGTAGGTCAGGTAGCCGGCAAAAAGCTCGTCCGCGCCCTCGCCGCTCAGCACCACCGTCACCTGCTGGCTGCTCATCTGCGCCAGGAACCACGCCGGCAGCGCGCCGGCGTCGGCGCTGGGCTCGTCTGAGTAATACGCCATTTCCCGGATCGCGCCCTCAAGGTCAGCCGACTCATCCAGATTGAACTCGGTATGCTTGCTGCAGAAATACCGGGTCAACTGTTCGATCGTGTTGCTCTCATCAAACGTCCGTCCTTTGAACGTGATGGAAAAAGTGCGCAGCTGCGCGCTGGTAGCCAGCGACGCGTAACGCAGGATGGTTGACGAGTCCAGGCCGCCGCTCAACCAGATGCCTACCGGCACGTCCGAGATGAGTTGCTCGCTCAGGGATTTCTTTAACAGATCATCGAGCTCTTCGCATGCCGCTCCCATGGAAGATGGAGCGGTCCGCGCCGCGCTATTCGGCGCAAAGGAGCGCACGCTGGTGAAGCCGTTGTGCCACTCCAGTAAATGTCCCGGCAAAAGCTTGTGAATGTTTTCCACCAGCGTATAAGGCGCAGGCACATAATTGAGGCTGAGGTAGCAATTCAGCCCCGCCATGCAGATGTTGCGCGGCACGTCAGGATGGGCAAAGATGCATTTGAGTTCGGAGGCGAAAAACAACTCGCCGGCGTGCTGGGTGTAATAGAGCGGTTTGATGCCCATGCGGTCGCGCGCCAGAATGAGCCGTCGTTCTGATTTCACCCACACCGCAACGGCAAACATCCCGCGCAGGCGCGCAAAACATTCGCTGCCCCAGCGCAGGAAGGCGTGCAGCAGGACCTCAGTGTCGCAATGGGTTGAAAACCGCACGCCTTGAGCCTGGAGGTCGAGCCGCAGCTGGTGATGGTTGAAAATCTCGCCGTTAAAGACGACAACAACGTCGCCGTCAGGACTGGTCAGCGGCTGGTCGCCGCCCTCAAGGTCAACGATGCGGAGGCGTGTGGCACCGAGCGAGATCTGGTCGGATTCAAAGCGGCCCTGGTGGTCCGGACCACGGTGCGCTAATGCGTCCAGCGCTGCGTCAAGAACGCCGCGCTGCAAACGTCTACGGACGTGCGTATACCCGAGGATGCCACACATTCTTGTGTCAGCTTTCTTCGGGCAGTAGACTGTGAGAACCTATCCGCTCCGACGGACGCACTTCTATAGCGTGATAACCGCCGAATCAATGGCAAGCGGCCAATCCCGCCACACTCACGCAGTTTTTCCCCACATGGACTCTAGAAACTGTGACGCGATTATACCCGCCATTCGGCCATTGCAAAGGAAAAAATTAAGAAGTGTAAAGAGATTAATGCCCCTGGGATCTCCGGCTCCATCAAGTAATTCTTTCAGTCATTTACAACCAACGGCGCCCATCAAGGCCCGGAGCAAAAGTAGGCCCGTACTATAATTTCCACTGCTGCCCAGACGAAGCGGAAAGCTGTGTCCATCCGATGCCTGTTTGGGCCAGAATCAAGTGGAGATTGCATGAAGATTGGGATTCTAGGCGCGGGGAACATCGGCGCAACCGCAGCCCGGCTGTTCATTGCCGCCGGACACGAGGTGGCACTCATCAACTCCCGCGGCCCCGATTCCCTGAAAGATCTGGTCCGCAACCTGGGACCGCAGGCCCACGCAATGACCGTGGACGATGCAGCTCGCTTTGGTGAAGTGGTCCTGCTGGCGGTGCCGTGGCGTTCGCCGGAAGCTCTGCCGCAATCTGGCTTGTTGCGCGGCAAGATTGTGATCGATGCCATGAATCCCTACCGGACCGACGGAGGTTTCTACGATCTTGGCGGATCAACCTCCTCCGAAGAGGTATTGAAACGCATTCCTGGCGCGCGGCTGGTCAAGGCGTTTAATACCATCTACTACGTCCACCTGGCGGAACGCGGCCGCAAAGATCTGCCGATCGACGATCGCCATGCCATCTATGTTGCCGGAGATGACGCCGAGGCCAAGAAACTGGTGATGCGCTTGATTGAAGAAATTGGCTTTGCCCCATTGGATACGGGATCTCTGCGCGAGGGCGGGCGCATGCAGCAGCCTGAATCGCCAATCTACAACAAGACGTACAACCGCCGCGAAGCTAAAGACGTCCTGGCCAGGACCGAGCAACCACGATAAACCTGCCCAACTGCCAAATGATTCGTCCAGGAAAATTCCGCATTGCGTGCACGCAAGCCGTCACCTACGCCCTCCGCGCTGCTTCCCTGCTGTTGCTTCTAATCGGCGCGGCCGCCGCACAGACCCCGGCTGGAACCAGCTCGGTTGGCGACGCGGTGGAAAATGCCTTACGGCGCGGGCAGATTACGTTGCCGGGTGCGCATCCTTTTCACTTGCAGGCGCACATATCGGCCGAAGGCAATTCCCGCGCCGAGTATTCCGCGGACGTGGAAGAATACTGGGTATCGCCCTCCAAGTGGCGGCGCGCGGTGAAATCCGCCGAGTTTTCCCAGACGCTGATCAGCAACGGCGATCAACTCTCGGAGCAGGATACGGGCGACTATTACCCGTTCTGGCTGCATGATCTGGTAACCGCGCTCTTTGATCCCCTCCCCATGGCCGATCAGCTGAAGCGCATGCGAGCGCCGCTTGAAGTCCCGGACGATTCGGTCAAATCCAATTCGTGCCTGAACGTGCAGGCCAAGGTGGGGATTGCTCCGGCGCAAAACACTTTAGGCTACGCGTTCTGTTTTGGCGGCAAGGGTGGCCTGCTGCAATCGGTAACCACGCCCGGCTATCACGCCCGCTTTGCTGACTATCAGAAGTTCGGCGACAAGATGGTAGCCCGATCGGTTACAGCCGAATTCGGGCCGCTGACGATTGACGCGAAGATCACCGAGCTCAAGGAATTGGCGGCCCCTGACGAGACCCTGTTTGCCATCGAAAAGCCTACCCCGACCTCTGAGCAGGTGCGATCTACGCAGGTCGGTGAAGACATCGCGCGCGCCCTGGCGGTCAACACCCCGGCCAT
>DASTPO010000503.1:0-5007 GCA_035762225.1 Candidatus Angelobacter sp. | reverse complement strand
CCAGGAAATAGAGAACACCAGTGAAGCCCGCTTGCAAAACTCTGACGCGGCGACCCACGCGGCTTTTCACGTGCAGCGCGGCCTGGAACTGCTCGACTCCGGTCTGTCCGGCGAAGCGGAAAAACAGTTTCGTGAGGCCGTGGTCCTTGATCCGGCAAATGCCGACGCTCACACCGGGCTGGCGCGCGTGCTTGAATCCACCCAGGACAACGCCGGCGCGCGCAATGAAGCTCGCGCTTCCATCAAGTTAAAGCCTTCGGCCGATGCCTATCTGGTGCTCGCCCGCGTGGACCTGGCGGAAGCCAAGTCATCCGCCGCCGCGCAGGACGTCGAGCACGCTCTGGCCATTGAGCCGGATAATCCTGTGGCTATCTCTTTAAAACGCGATATCACGGCTGGCAAGACCCAGGCCCCACAACCTTGAGGTAAGAATTTATGCGTTTTTCTTTTAGTTGGAAGATCGGCTTTCTCAGGACCGCATTTGTTGCGGCCCTGTTTGTCGCTTCGCAATCGGCGTCGGCTGACGTCGTAAAGATTGTTGTGGATGACGCCATCCATCCGATCGTAACGGAGCGCATTGAGCGTGCGATCCAGGAGGCCGATCGCACCCACGCTGACGCTTTGCTGATCGAGTTGCGCACGCCCGGTGGCCTGGTGAGCGAAACCATCGAAATTACCCACGCAATTCTGTCCTCGCCCGTTCCGGTCATCATTTATGTGTCCCCTGCCGGAAACCGGGCCGCGTCGGCCGGCTTTTACATTCTGGAGTCGGCTGATGTTGCCGCCATGGCGCCCGGAACCAACACCGGGGCAGCGCATCCGGTGCTCGGCAACGGCCAGACCATGGACCCGGTGATGAAGGATAAGTTGGAGAATGACGCGGCCGCGCACCTGCGCTCCTATTCCGGTAAGCGCGGGCGCAATGTTGAGGTTGCCGAGAGCGCGGTACGGCAGTCGAAATCTTTCAGCGCCGATGAGGCCCTTGCCCAGCACCTGATTGACTACGTCGCCAAGGATGAAAACGATCTTTTTCGTCAACTGGACGGCAAGACTATCACTCGTTTTGACGGATCCAAAACGGTGCTTCACCTCGCGGGCAAGCCGGTTAGAGTTATCGACGAAACGCTGAAGGAGGAGATTCTTTCGTTCCTGATCGATCCCAGCGTAGCCTTCATCATTTTTTCTGTTGGGCTCCTGGCAATTTATTTTGAATTCAACCATCCCGGTGCTGTCGTGCCGGGTGTGATTGGGTTCATCGCCGTTCTGCTTTCGCTCTACACTCTTCATCTTCTTCCGTTCCGGTCTATCGCATTGGTACTGATCCTGGCGTCATTCGCCATGTTCGCGCTGGAAGCCAAGCTCCAGACGCATGGAGTGATTGGCATTGGGGGAATCATTTTGATGGTATTGGGCGCTCTGTTGCTGGTTGATGGCCCAATTCCGGAATTGCGGGTGCGGTTATGGGCCGCGCTGGCTGTAGCCATTCCCATTGGCATCATCACGGTCTTCCTCATGTCGATTGCACTGAAGGCGCGCAAGAGTAAAGTTGTGACCGGAGAGCAAGGGATGATCGGGCAAATTGCGCTGGTCTGCTCTCCTTTGGCTCCTTCCGGCAAGGTCTTTGTGCATGGCGAACTTTGGGACGCGGTTGCGTCCGTGCCGGTGCCCGCGGGAAGCCAGGTGATTGTCCGCAGCGTTGAGAACTTGATATTGCGCGTGGATCCTGTTGGCAGTCCAATCACGCACCAATCCCAGCCGGCCTGATTTTTAACTCGGGCCGGAGTGGCGCTGATAGAATTCAAGCGAACCAAGAACCGTTAGTTTTGCACTTATGGGAGGCACTACTGTGACTTCGGGCGAACTCTTTGGACTCGTCGTGGGCATCATTTTTGTTCTCTATGCCCTTAACTGCATCAAGATCCTGCGCGAGTACGAGCGCGGCGTGATCTTCTCTCTTGGCCGTCTTCAGGAGGATGCCAAAGGGCCCGGCCTGATCTTTGTCTTTGCTCCCATCCAGAAGATGGTCCGGATTGACCTGCGCCAACAGGCGTTGGAGGTCCCGCCCCAGGACATCATCACCCGCGATAACGTGACCCTTAAGGTAAACGCGGTGATCTACTGGCGCGTGGTCAACGCGCCGCAGGCGGTGGTCCAGGTACAAAATTACTATTGGCAGACGCAGCAGTTTGCCCAGACCACGCTGCGTTCTGTCCTCGGCGAGGTGGAACTGGATGAGCTGTTGGCCCATCGCGACAAGCTGAATACCCGCATCCAGAGCATTCTTGACCAGCACACAGCACCCTACGGGGTAAAGG
This sequence comes from Candidatus Angelobacter sp., assembly GCA_035762225.1. Taxonomy (GTDB): domain Bacteria; phylum Acidobacteriota; class Terriglobia; order Terriglobales; family Acidobacteriaceae; genus Angelobacter. Next base: position 2,692 of record DASTPO010000503.1, on the reverse strand, counting down.
TGGCCAACGTTGAGGTCAAGCAGGTTGACCTGCCGGAATCCATGCTTCGGGCCATGGCAAAGCAGGCTGAAGCCGAGCGCGAGCGGCGAGCCAAGATCATCCATGCGGAAGGCGAATTTTCCGCATCGCAGCGCCTCCAGGACGCAGCACACATCCTCTCCAGCGAGCCGATTGCCATCCAGCTTCGCTACCTGCAGACGTTGACCGAAATTGGCGTGGAAAAAAACACAACTATCGTCTTTCCGCTACCAGTAGATATCATCTCAGCGGTTACCAAAGCACTAAACCAAATTGCCAAGTAGCGGCGCCGGAAATCGGGTTACACTGGGGCGAACAAGGGGCTTAAACACGGGGGGATGAATGGCCGCAGGGGCGCAATTGGGTGAAAAAGAGGCTGATCAGCTTCAAGATCGGGAGATCACTTTAAGCACAAGCAAACTGCTGGGTATCTTTTTTGCCCTGGCGATTGTCTGCGGCGTATTTTTCACCATGGGTTACCTGCTGGGCAAGAGCACCAGCGTGGGCGGCCGGACTGAGATCGTGGGCGTGGTTCCCAGCGGCAGCAGCGCGAGCAAACCCTCCGCGGGCAATAAGACGCCAATCACCACTACGCAAAACTGCCCGCCGGGCTCGTCGGACTGCGCTCCTGCCGTGACGAACGCCGATGCAGCCACCACGGGAAAGACTGTTGATAACGCCTCAGCCCCGGCGGCTGCGGACAAGAACACGGACCCATCAGCCTCGGCTGATACCAAAAACGGTGCGGCAGGCTCCTTCATGGTTCAGGTAGCCGCAGTCTCCAAACAGGAAGACGCTGACATCCTGAAGACCTCGCTCCAGAAAAAGCAGTACCCCGCCTTCATCTCGAACAGCGCGGGTGATCCCCTTTTTCACGTTCAGGTAGGCCCGTTTACTGACAGGAAAGACGCTGAAGCCATGCGCGTCCGGCTGGCCGGCGAAGGTTACAACCCGATTGTGAAGTAAAGCGCCTGGCGATTCCCTTTCGCATAGAACGCACTTGAGTTCGCAAAGAGGCTTTTCAACTCAGATTTTCGAGCTAATCGCTCAGTCGGTGTCAAACCGCTGTTCGCGGAACGCATCACCGTACATGTGATATCCATTCTGTTCCCAGAAGCCGGGAACGTCGTTTTCGGTAAACTCCAGGCCGCGCACCCACTTCACTGATTTCCAGGCGTAAAGATGCGGAACGATGAGCCGCAGGGGATATCCATGATCGGCCGTCAACGGCTGGCCGTCGTGATGGGTGGCAAATAGCACGTCTTCACGGTCGAGATCGGCCAACGGTACGTTCGCAGTGAAGCCCTGCTCAGCCAATACGGTTACATATTTGGCTTCTGGTTTGGTTTTGACCAGCTTGAGGACCTCCTGAAAACCCACGCCCTGCCAGTCATTGTCAAAGCGGCTCCACCGTGTGACACAGTGAAAGTCACTGTGAGTCGTCACTTTGGGCAGCCGATTGAACTCCTCCCAGGTCAGCCGGATAGGCTGCTCCACCAGGCCGCGCACCCTGAAATCCCAGCGCGACGGATCAAAGCGTGGGACTGATCCGTAATGCAGCACCGGCCACTTCAGGGTCAGCGACTGGCCGGGCGGCAACCGGCCTTCACGCTTCATCTGTTGTTCTTTTTCCTTGCGATCGTTGCCGGAGAAGATGTTGGAATCATCCATGACGTCCATTCTAATTACCGGGCTCAAAACTCACCATGAGAGCCTGGGCCTTCTGGGCTAGCTCACAACTCTCGATGTGTTCGCGCCTTCGTGTTAGATTTACAGATTGAAGCGCTTCGATCTTAGTGCCGCACATAGACTATGCCCCTTTCTGACAAACAAATCGTCATTGCCTTGAAAGCCATCGCCGATCCTGCGCGTTTACAGATCCTGCGCCTGCTCAAACAGAAAGGCCAATGCTCGATCGGCAAGGGAGTGGGCATGTGCGCGTGTGACGTGCAGGACCACGTCAAGCTTTCGCAATCCACCATTTCGCACCATATGGCAATCCTGCGCAAGGCAGGGTTGGTCGACGCAAAAAAGCATGGCCTATGGATGTGGTACCAAAGGAATGAAAAGTCGCTGAAGACGTTGGGGCAAGCGGTTAGCGCGGACCTTTAAACACCTTGGCCACAAAGCACTCTCATCTGAAATCCCGAAGCTGGTTCGGTACAGGTTTGAGAGATCCCTATTGCGATTGACGCTCTCCCGGTAACCGCAAACAAGAAAGCCATCCCAAGAATTTAGAGGATGGCTTCGAGTAGATCTCTCGCTACGCTCGAGGCTTAAGAAAAAGCTTTTTCTCGTCCTGTGAGTTCAGTTCCCTGATTACCGGACGACCGATGCAAACATCGGCGACTCAATCAACTGCTGGAAGCTCTTGTCATCGGCCTTGAAGCGCACCACCAGTTTATTGCTATCAGAATCCACGGTAGTGCCGTCAATCGCGGTCTTTTCTGTGGGTGTGGCATCCATTTTCTTCAAAAGCATGCCGGCCTTCAGCAGCGACGACAGGGTTGACGCGGTCACGTTATCAACCGTCAGGACGTTCAAGTTGAAATCAACGCCATGATCAAAGTCCATGCTGTAGCGCGAGCCAAGCAGTTTCTTCTTGGTGCTATCGAATTCTGAGAGACCCGCGGCCGAGCCCAGCGCCGAGTTGAGCATGGTCTGGGTCCCGGTG
>DASTPO010000502.1:0-3428 GCA_035762225.1 Candidatus Angelobacter sp. | reverse complement strand
CCCTTGGCCTGGATCGCGCCCCGATGCCCATATGTGTCCACGCCGCGCGCCATGCCACTAAAGATGACCAGGCCGCGGGCGGCCAGATCGCAGGCCAGCCGCTCTGCCATGCCGATTCCATATGGCGTGGGGTGACGCGTGCCGACGATGGCAATCCCCGGCCGCGCCAGCGTCTCAACCTTGCCGCGTACGTACAGCACCAACGGCGGATCGTAGATTTCACTCAGCCGCTGCGGCCACGCGATATCCTCGCGGCACACCACCTGGACCCCAGCCGCTACGGCCTTGGCGACTTCATCGTGCGCCAGCTCCAGGGACTTGCCCAGCGCGATATGCTGAGCTGACTGGGCCTGCAGGTTCTCCGCTTCCAACTCGGTCAGCGACGCATGAAAGATCTCCTGGATGTTGCCAAAGCGCTCTACCAGCTTGCGTCCGCGAGTGGGGCCAAGGCCGGGCGTGAGCGAAAGCGCCAGCCAGTAAATCGAGTTTGACACTGCCGCGTTTGCAGTGGCCATAAGGTCTTACCTGCTTCCTGGCAAACTGCGCGGACTGTACACGGATTCGGAAAAGCCTGTCAACCCCGGCCCAAACCAGAGCTGAATCGTTATTGCCCGGAATCAGGAAATCTCGGCTGCCGCAGATCGCTCATCAACTGGCATAAAACGTCCATGCCCGCTGCGTTGCAATAGTGGCCTTTTTCGGTTGGAGGAAACTCCCGCGGCAGGCCGGCAGAACGAAGTCGAATGGTCTCCAGTTGAGGATCGGCAATGGGATAGGCGCAGAAATCAATCCATTCATTGCGCGGAGAGATACCCTGCACAAACCGCTCGAGAATGTCGGCCACCTCGGCGCGTGACCTGTCGGTTTTCCGCATATTGGAGATGCCCGGCGCGCTGACCGAAAATCGCCTTCGCCGGCAGCGGCGTCTTGCTAGAATCGTCTTGCTAGAATAAGGATACATGCCCCCACTGCGCATCTCGGCCATCAGCTTTTTGAACACCGCTCCGCTCATGTGGGACTTTGAAAACGGAGAATCGGCGGCGCGGTTGCGCGAGCATTTTGAAATCAGTTACACCATTCCTTCCCGTTGCGCGGAACAGCTGAAAGAGGGTTCCGCCGATATCGGCATTATTCCCGTGGCGGCTTACGTGAGCATTTCTGACCTGGTCATCGTTCCTGATGTGGCGATTGCAGCCAAGAATAAGGTCCGTTCGATTCTGCTGGTAAGCAAAGTTCCACTGGAAAAGATCCGCAGCGTGGCCACCGACGACTCTTCCCGCACTTCGGCGGCGCTGGTGGAGATTTACCTGCGTAAGTTTGTGGGCACCGATCCCGGCTTCACCCGGCAGAAACCCGATCTGAAAACGATGCTGCAATGGCATGACGCGGCGCTGGTCATCGGCGATCCTGCACTGCAGGCGCGCACCGACGGCTACTTTGTCTACGACCTGGCCGAAGAATGGCGGCGCTGGACCGGACGATCCTTTGTGTTTGCATTCTGGGCCGTGCGCAAGGCCGCGCTGCAGGCACGGACTTCGAAGCTGAACATCGCCGAGGCCTTTCAGCAATCCCGCGATCATGGGCTCCAGCACATTGGTGAAAGTGCCTCGGCCTGGGCGCCCAGGCTGGGCCTCTCCGCCAGTCTTATTTCGGAATATCTGACTGAGAACGTTGATTATTCGCTGGACCTGGAGAACCTTGAGGGATTGAATCTGTTCTACCGCTATGGTGCCGAAATCGGCGTTTTTGAGCGCAGGCCGGAGCTGGATTTCCTTGACCTGCCGTCTGCAATCCAGCCTCATTTGGCTAAGTAAGTTCTTTTCTGTCCTTAACAACTCTGAATGTGGATTCCCGCGGTTATTCCGCATCCAATAATCGTGCCATTTCTCATCTATCTGACGATAGGCGCGTGGCTGGAGCGTCTCGGCGGCCTGGGACTGATCCTTCTGGGCCTGGCCGATAACTCCGTGGTTCCCATGCCCGGCAGCATGGACGCGCTTACCATTATTCTTTCCGCACACCAGAAAGACTGGTGGCCCTACTACGCGGCCATGGCGACCATCGGCGGAATCGTTGGCGCCTACGCGACCTACGGGTTGGGCCTGAAGAGCGGTGAATCGGCACTGGACAAGAAGCTGTCCAAGAAGAAAGCGGAGCAAATCCAGAAGCTGTTCAAGCGCTACGGCTTCTTTAGTCTTTTTGTGCCCGCGCTGTTGCCGCCTCCGGTCCCCTTCTCTCCATTCCTGCTGGTAGCGGGAGTGCTCAAATATCCCAAAAGGAATTTTTTCCTTGCCGTGGGACTGGCGCGCGCCATCCGCTATTCATTGCTGGCGTGGCTGGGTTCCATGTACAGCAAGCAGATTTTTGGCTTCTTCTCCAGCTATTACCGTACGATCCTGTGGATCGTGATAGCTCTGGCGGTCCTGGGCGGCCTGGGCGCTCTTACCTGGACATGGAAGCGCAAACGTGAAGGCAAACCTGTGATCCCGGACGCCAAGGGACCACGCACGCGGACAGCCTGAGCTACTCTCGCAAATGCAGTTCGTCCGTATGCGTTGTAAAGAGTTTTCCATCGTCGGCGTGTTCCACCACGAACTTCTGCAGCTCCTGCGTGCCTGCTGTGATTACGATGTTTTGGTTGTTGCCTTCACCCAGCAAAGCGTGGGGCAGATGCAGGGTCCCAGACAGCACAGCTTTCCGGAGGTCATCATCGTCGGCGATGTCAAGCCGGAGTTTCTTTTCATTTCTTGTCACTTTCAGGAACCAGTGAGCACGACGCAAGTTGGCCTGGATCTTTCCGCCATCGCCAGGTGTGCCATCAGCGAATTCCAGATAGGACGCGGAACCGAGCCTCAGCAGGCGCGGCTCAGCGCTGGTGCCGCTCTTCCCTTGCTTGATTTGCAATGAATACGATTCCTCGCGCGCTTCCCACTGCTGGGGAACCACGTCTAGAAAGCGGTGCCCGCCGAGGTTGACCAGATGGGCGTCAAAAACTGTCCTGTGTCCCTCACCTGAATCCCTGGCTTTATCGAACATGGTGAGTACGTATGCCTTCTTCCCGTTATCGGACAGGGCGGAAAACTCGATGCCGCCTTCGTCGTTATTCGGTCCGGCCCAGAAGCCTATCAGCGACTCATCATAGGTCAGGTCCTTGTCGGTATAGAGCGGACTTAGGGAATCCACGGGGAGACAGCCCGTCAGCAGCGCCACCAGCGCAAACAGAGCCAGATATCTTCTATTCATAAGATCAAATTCTATGTCTCTGGCCGGCGGGAAGCCAGAAATTCCCTTTACCGGCCTGTTTCCGCTAAAATCTAGGTAAGTTCATGTCCCTGACCAAACAACAAGCGCTTGACCTGTTCCGCTCGGACGATCTGATCGGCCTGGGGATGGAAGCCGACGCGGTCCGCCGCAAGCTCCATCCGGAA
>DASTPO010000501.1:0-2944 GCA_035762225.1 Candidatus Angelobacter sp. | reverse complement strand
ACGCAGGGATCGGTTCTCGGCGGCGGTCCCAAGGGACCGCACAAGGTTGAGGGCATCGGCTCCAGCTTTATCCCCAAGACGTTTGATCCCAAGGTTTGTGACGAAATCATTATGGTGAACGATCCCGACGCATTTGACACGGTGGCTCAACTGGCTCGGCTGGAAGGCGTTTTGGGCGGGTCAAGCGCTGGAGCCAACGTATTTGCGGCGCTTCAGGTCGCCAAAAAGCTCGGCAAGGGCAAACGGGTAGTGACGATCATTCCCGATTCCGCAGAACGCTATATGTCAAAGAATATCTTTGAAGGCGGGACGGATTAATAAGCGTGCGGCATCGGCAGCCGGCCGGTTAAAGCCCTGCGAACAGGAGTACTGATCCAAAATGGCAAAGAAAAAATCATCCAACGGCGGAAAGCGCGATAAGAAGATCGGCTTTGCGACCACCGCCATTCACATCGGCCAGGAGCCGGACGAATCTACCGGCGCAGTTGTTGTGCCGATCTTTGCCACATCTACTTATCTCCAGGAGGAACTGGGGCAGAACAAGGGCTATGAGTACGCGCGCGTCTCCAACCCAACGCGGACCAAGCTGGAAACGAACCTGGCGGCAATCGAAGGTGGAGCTTCAGCGCATGTTTTTGCCAGTGGTATGGCTGCCGTCACGGCGGTGACGCAATGCTTCCTCAAACAGGGAGACCACCTGATCTGCGGACACAACGTTTATGGCGGCGTGCCGCGCCTTTTCAACCAGGTGCTGGCAAATTACGGCGTGGAGTTCAGCTACGTTGATACCTCCGATCTGGATGCGGTCAGTAAGGCGATGCGGCGGAATACCCGGATTGTCTGGGTGGAAACTCCGACCAACCCATTGATGGTCCTGAGCGACATCAGGGAGGTGGCAAAAATTGCCCATGCCGGCGGCGCCGAGCTGGTGGTCGATAACACGTTCATGTCGCCCTACTTCCAGCGGCCGCTTGATCTGGGTGCGGACATGTCAATGCACTCCACCACCAAGTTCCTGAACGGCCACAGTGATGGTTTAGGCGGGGTGATCATCGCGAGCAAGCCGATCCATGCGGAAAAACTGGCATTCATGCAAAAGACCTCGGGTGCAATCCTGTCTCCGTTTGAGTGCTGGCTGGTTTTGCGCGGCGTGAAGTCTCTTGCCGTGCGTATGGTGAAGCATGACGAAAATGGCCGCGCAGTGGCTGACTTCCTCCGCGGACATCGCAAGGTGAAGAAGGTGCTTTATCCGGGCTTCACTGACCATCCGCAACACGAGCTGGCGAAGCGGCAGATGACCGGCTTCGGTTCCATGATCACCTTTGAGACCGGCTCATTGAGCAACGCCAAAAAAATGCTGGCGAAAGTAAGGGTGTGTTCGCTGGCTGAATCGCTGGGAGGCGTTGAAACGTTGATTTCTCATCCAGCCACCATGACACACGCGGCGCTTGGCGAAAAGGGAAGACGAGAGATTGGGCTCTCCGACGGGATGGTCCGCATCTCGGTTGGAATTGAAGATGTTGACGATTTGATTGCTGACCTGGATCAGGCTCTGGCGGCTATTTAACTAACAGTCGGTGTTTTCGAGAATCCATTTCAGATAATCGTCGCTGCCACGCTCGATTTCGAGCATGACGCATTCCGGAAGATCGTACGAATGCAGCTCCCTGATGGCATCAAGCACCCGTGCAAACGCTCTGGCCCGGGTCTTGACAACCAAAAGATACTCCGCTGCACCTTCAACCTTGCCCTGCCAGCGATAAATTGACTCGATCTGCGGAATAATGTTCACGCACGCGGCGAGGCGGCGCTCTACCAGGGCTTGCGCGATCTTCCGCGCTTCATCCTGCGAGCCGGCGGTGGTTAAGACGATGCGGGCGTCAGTCATTAAAATTCTCTTCTCGAGTTTATCAAGACATGGATTGTGAACAACCTAGGTTCCCGCCTCCGTGGCGGACGAGTATGATTGACGGCGCAATGAAACCTATCGCGCCCAAAAAGCAACTAACAAAGGTTCACGGATGAGCGTCAACATCAAATTCGGCACGTCCGGCTGGCGCGCTATTCTTGCCGAAGAGTTCACGGTCCACAATGTGCGGCGAGCGATCACCGGCATCGCTCGATATGTTGCAGGCAAGAATCCTGGAAAGGGACGCATCATTGTGGGACGCGATCCACGTTACATGGGCGAGCGCTTTGTGGAAATCGCAGCTCAAGGGCTGGCGGCAGCTGGAGTGACGCCGCTGGTGATCGCCGAACCAGCCCCTACGCCGGCAATCGCTCACGAGGTGATTCGCTCAAAGACTGACGGAGCCATCAACTTCACCGCTTCGCACAATCCGGCAGAATATAACGGCATCAAGTTCTCCACCCCTGACGGCGCTCCTGCGCTCCCCGAAGTCACCAGCGGGATTGAAGCCCTGGTGCCCGATGATCCCGGCCAGTTCGCGAATTCCGCTACGGGAATTGCGGCCCAACCGATTGATCCCAAAACTGCCTATCTCGCCCGTCTTAAAGAGATCGTGGATCTTGGACTGGTCCGCGCTTCGGGCCTGAAGGTGGTATTTGATCCGCTCTGGGGCGCGGCGCGAGGGTATTCGGATGAAGTGCTGCGCGAAGCGGGCGTTCCTGTAGCCACGGTGCATGACACCCGAGATGTGCTCTTTGGCGGGCACGCACCTGAACCGGAAGGGCATTTGCTGAATGAGATGCGCGAACAGATGAAAAGCACGGGAGCGCGCATCGGGATCGCCACGGATGGCGACGCCGACCGCTTTGGCATTGTGGATGACGACGGCACGTTTATTCAGCCGAATTACATTATTGCGGTGCTCTTCGATTACCTGGTGGAAACACGCGGATGGAAAAACGGCGTTGCCAAGTCGGTTGCCACCACCAACATGATTAACGCGCTGGCCGACCATCACGGCGTGCCTTTGCATGA
>DASTPO010000500.1:0-4027 GCA_035762225.1 Candidatus Angelobacter sp. | reverse complement strand
CCTTCCGTTCGTCCGCGAAGTCCTGGCGGACGTGGAAAAAAGCCCGGGGTTCCAGCAGGCAGCCTCGTATCTTAAACAGCGGAGGGGGGAGTCAAAGCCCCCTGCGGGGCGAATCCGTCTGTCCGGGCTGGTTTCAACCGCTAAAACCCTGCTGATCCCCTACCTGCAACGCGCCGCTGGCCGGCCGCTGGTCCTGATCGTCCCTGATAACCGCGCCGCCGAAGCTGTGTTTCCGATGGTCCAATCCTTTTGCGACCTGACTGGCGCCTGCAACCCTCAATCCGTGCTGAAGCTGCCCGCGTATGACGTGCTGCCGTTTGAAAACATGTCGCCGCATCCGGAAATACAGGAAGAGCGGGCAACGGCACTGTGGAAGATCTCCACCGGCGCTGCTTCCATCGTGATCACTCCGGTAGCTGCGGCGACCATGAGATTGCGCTCCGCTGACCATTATGCGGGCCTCGCCCGCATCGTTCGCCGCGCCGAGATGCTCGACGTGGAAGAGCTGATGCAGCATCTCAATACCGTAGGCTATTCGGCCGTGGATGTTGTTGAGATGCCCGGTCAGTACGCGCTCCGCGGCGGTCTGCTCGACGCATATCCGCCTGAGGCCGATCGCCCGCTGCGCATTGAACTCTTCGGTGATGAAGTTGAATCCATCCGCAAGTTTGATCCCGGCACGCAGCGCTCCGCCGCGCCTGCCGACGAAGTGGTGCTATTGCCGCTGACTGAAACTCCGGTCCGTGAAGAGTTGCTGACGGAAATTCATGCTCGCCTTTCCGGAGCGCGCGTTGAAGGCGAAGCAGAAACGTTGCGCAGCTCCCTGGCTGAGACCGGGGTCGCCATTTTTCCCGGCTGGGAGTTTTATGCCAGTGCGGGCGCTCCGGGCACGCTCTTTGACCTTGTTCCTGACGCCGTTGTCTTTGTGAATGAACCCGCCGCCGTTGAGGCGGAGCATGAGACATGGTGGGACCGTGTGAACCAGCGCCACGAGCAAAGCCTGGTCGGCAAGCTGGCAACTCCTGAAGACATTTATTTGCCGCCTGAACGGTGGAACGAACTCATCTCCGGTCGCCCCGGCGGCAGCCTGGAGCATCTCGGCCTGCTGCGAATTGCCCGGGCTGAAGCCAGCCTCGGCCTGATTGATCCCGAAGTTCCTGACCAGAGCCTGATCGAGCTATCCACCCAGCCTACGTCCCGCTTTCATGGCTCGGTGCCGGCCATGGTGGAAGAGGTTAAGAAGCTCACCGGTCAGGGCCAGAGAGTGCTCTTTGCCGCTCCCAATACCGGCGAGATGGAGCGCCTGGCTGACATCTTTACCGAATATCAGGTTCCGTTCCGCCTGGGTACGCGAACTCCCGCGCCCGGCAGCGAAACCTATCTGGATGAAACCGCATATTTCTCCGGCGACCTGCTTACCACCACCATCGTGCGCGCCACCGCGCCTGAAGGCGTGGCGCTTCCGGAATCGCGGCTGGTGATTTTTGGCGCGCGCGACTTGTTTGACGATTCGGAGATTGAGCCTCCTCAGCCATTGCGTCGCAAGTCGAAGACCGCCGCCTTCATGTCCGACTTCCGCGATCTCGCGGTTGGGGACTTCGTGGTCCACGTGGAGCACGGTATTGCCATGTATCAGGGGCTCAAGGAAATTCAGCAGGGTGAGATCACCGGCGAGTACATGGTGCTCGAGTTCGCTGAATCCGCCAAATTGTATGTCCCGCTGACGCGCCTTGACCTGATCCAGAAATATCGTTCCAGTGAGGGAGTACGGCCGCCGCTGAGCCGCATGGGCGGGACCGCATGGGCCAAGACCAAGGCGCGCGTCAAAAAGGCCATGCAGGATATGGCCGATGACCTGCTCAAACTCTACGCGGCGCGCAAGGCCGCGCAGGGGCACAGCTTTCCGCCTGACACGCAATGGCAAAAGGAATTTGAAGACGCCTTCGAATTCAATGAGACAGACGATCAGTTGACCGCCTCCGCAGACATCAAGCGGGACATGGAGTCTCCGCTGCCCATGGATCGCCTGCTGTGCGGCGACGTCGGCTACGGCAAAACCGAAGTAGCCATGCGCGCGGCCTTCAAGGCCGTGCAGGACAACAAGCAAGTAGCGGTGCTGGCGCCCACCACCGTCCTGGTCTTCCAGCATTTTGAGAATTTCAAGCGCCGCTTTGCCGCCTTTCCCATCACCATTGAGATGATGAGCCGCTTTCGCAATGCCAAACAACAGAAGGAAACCTCAGAGCGGATTGAACAGGGAAAGGTCGACATCGTGATCGGCACTCACCGCATCCTGTCTAAGGACATCAAGTTTCAGGACCTCGGCCTGGTCATTGTCGATGAGGAGCAGCGCTTCGGCGTCCGGCACAAGGAGCGCCTCAAGCAGCTGAAAAAAGAAGTGGACGTACTCACCATGTCAGCCACGCCCATTCCACGCACGCTGCACATGTCGATGGTCGGCCTGCGTGACATGAGCGTGATAGAGACGCCGCCCAAAGATCGCATGGCCATTCAGACCGTAGTGGCTGCCTACGATGAGAAGCTGATCAAGTCCGCTCTGGAACATGAGCTGGAACGCGGGGGGCAGGCATACTTCGTTTATAACCGCGTCGAGACCATCTATGAAATTGCCGCCAAGCTTCAGGAGATGCTGCCGCAGGCCCGCGTCATAGCAGGCCACGGGCAAATGTCAGAAGGCGAGCTGGAAAAAGTGATGATGGCATTCGTCCGCCATGAGGCCGACATTCTGGTGTCTACAACCATCATTGAAAACGGGCTGGACATTCCTCTTTGCAACACCATCATCATCAACCGCGCGGACCGTCATGGCCTCTCCGAGCTCTACCAGCTGCGTGGACGCGTGGGCCGGTCGAATCGCCGGGCATACGCCTATCTTCTTGTGCCTGCCGAGCAGGAGCTGACGCCTGTGGCCCGCCGCAGGCTGGCCGCGTTGAAGGAATTTTCCGATCTTGGCGCCGGATTCAAAATCGCCGCGCTCGATCTCGAGCTCCGTGGCGCCGGCAACCTGCTGGGCGGCGAGCAGAGCGGCAACATTGACGCCGTGGGCTTTGAGATGTACACGGGCATGCTGGACCGCGCCATTCGCGAGTTGAAAGGCGAAGAGCTATCCGACAAGGTCAGCACCCAGCTCAATCTCGGCATCGATCTGCGCATCCCCACGCAATACATCGCGGAAGAAAACCAGCGCCTGCGCATGTACAAGCGCGCCGCCGGCGTGGAGAGCGAAGCCGCTCTGGAAGATGTCCGCAAAGAGCTTCAGGACCGCTACGGTGAGCCGCCTCCGCCGGTCCGCTACCTGCTCTCAGCATCGTCACTCAAGTTGCTGTCAGAGCGCGTGGGCGTACTCGCCATCGACCGCAAGCGCGATTCGGTAACCATCAAATTTACCGAGCAGGCGGCGATTGAGCCCGAACGTCTCGCCCGGTTTGTCTCGCAATCGCGCGGCGCGCAGTTCTCTCCCGGTGGTGCGTTGAAGTTTAGTTTGCAGTCAACGCAGCCGGAGGCCGTGATTGATCAGATCAACGGTCTGCTCCGCGAATTGAGCCCGGAGACCGTGGCCCAAACCTGGATGCAGACAAAGTAGATTCACAGCGTGGAGTTGGGCTGCTTGAGCTTTCTTGCCGGTTGGTCTAAGCGGAGTGGCGCTGCTTTGGCATCGCCGCACGAACTCCGGAAAATACCGCGCCCACATTGATCCAGGGCCTCGCAGCTGCACTTTTCCGTGATCGCTCGCAGCAGCGTCTGCATGGTCTTGATCTGCTCGGCCAAAGTTTCCAGCTCAGCCAGCTTGCGCTCCGAAAGTTTTTTCCAGCGTTCGGAGATGGGCGTCGCCTTGCGAAACCCAAAGAACAGCCGCCGGATCTCCTCCAGCGTAAAGCCCATCTGTTGGGCCCGCTGCACCAGCGCCAGGCGATACACGACAGTGTTGTCATAACGCCGCTGTCCGCTGGCGCGTTGTGCTCGTGGAAGAATGCCGACTTGTTCGTAATAGCGGATTGCTGAAGGC
>DASTPO010000499.1:0-2379 GCA_035762225.1 Candidatus Angelobacter sp. | reverse complement strand
TACGTGGGCATAACCCGCGCCATGGACAGCCTGGTGTTGAGCAGTGCGCGTTATCGCCGGCGCTACGGCACTGATATGCCCGACGCGACCCTGCCATCACGCTTTCTGGAGGAAGTACCCCCACAACTGCTGGAAGAGCTGGGCACATCGCGTTCGAGCGCGGCCCGGCGGCAGGACTCCGATTTCGGCGACCGCCATTACAGTTATGAGGACGAAGACCAGAGCGCGCCATCAGTGAGCCAGCCACGGGCGGCAGCCCGCTCCAACACCAGGAGCGGCGGCTATTCCGGGCCGAAATACAACTCCATTGACAATATTGCCGAGTTCTTCGCTTCGCGGGGCAAGAAGTTTACCCGGCCGCAGGTTCCCGCGGAAAAGCCGGCCGGGGGCGGTTCGTTCCGGCCAGGCCAGCGGGTGAAACATCCCAAATATGGAGAAGGCGTGGTCTATCGGCGCGAAGGAGAAGGAGAAGACGCCAAGATTACGGTACAATTTCCACGATTCGGATTGAAAAAGCTGGTGGAAAAGTACGCGCATCTGGAACGAGCATGACAGGTTCGCGGCTCATTATTTTATTAGGATAGGTGCATGGCAAATACCAAAACATTGAGCAAAGAAGAACGCAAGAAAGCAAAGCGCACGTCGCGCAAAAAGCAAGCGCCCAAGAAGCCTCGTGAGTACGCTCGCGGCTCCAAGAAGCCCAAGGTCAAGAAGATGGCGCGGGGCACGGCCAAGCGCTAAGCGTGTTTTTGTGGCGCAGGAACGCACTCGACTGCGTTTCTGCGCCGCTGTTCGCTGTCTGGCCGGTGCACTTCATTCCGGACGAGTGATCTCAAGGAGGCCTTTCTGGCCAGCCAACTTTTCGCCAAGAAGTCCATTGACAAGCTGATATCGGACTCCGAGCGGCCAGAACACCGGCTGAAGAAGACGCTGGGACCGTGGTCGCTGACGGCGCTCGGCATCGGCGCGATCATCGGATCGGGCATTTTTGCTCTCACCGGCACCGCGGCCGCGGGCGAGCATGGCGATCCCTCCTTTTATAAGGTGCAGGTCCTGGATCTTTTTATGCACCTGATTCACGGCGGCAACCTCCATAACATTGTGATGTATGGCCGGCCGCCCGCCGGTCCGGCGATTGCCATTTCATTTCTACTGGTAGCGGTGGCCTGCGCCTTTGCCGGGTTGTGCTATGCGGAACTGGCCTCGATGATTCCGATTGCCGGCAGCGCGTACACGTATTCGTATGCGACTTTAGGCGAGTTGATAGCCTGGATCATCGGCTGGGACCTGATCCTGGAGTACGCGGTAAGCAATGTGGCGGTGGCGGTAAGCTTTGCGGGATATTTCAAATCCCAGCTCAGCTCGTTCGGAGTCAACCTTCCGGATAAATGGTCCACGCCGGTGTTTACGCCAGAGGGATGGAGCCATTCGTACTTTAATTTTCCCGCTTTTCTAATCGTCTTTATCCTCACGGTTCTGCTGGTTCGAGGCATCCGGGAGTCTGCCGGGGCCAACAACATCATGGTGCTGGTGAAAATTGGCGCCATATTTTTATTCCTTGCGGTCGGCGGCATGCTGGTGCATCCGGCGAACTGGCACCCATTCGCGCCCAGCGGTTTTCCGGGCATCATGGCCGGCGGCGCGATTATCTTCTTTACCTACATTGGATTTGATTCCGTCTCCACGGCGGCGGAGGAGTGCCGCAGTCCGCAACGCGACCTGCCCTTCGGGATCATCGCTTCACTCATCATTTGCACGATTCTCTACATCGGTGTTGCCATCGTTCTGCTGGGCATGATGCCATACAGCACGTTCAGCATGGCCGGAGAAGCCAGCGATGCGCCGGTGCTTTATGCGCTGAAACAACTGGGTGCAAATCACTTTTTTCAGGCCGTCATCATTATTGGCGCGCTTACCGGAATGATTTCATCCTTGCTGGTTTTTCAATACGGCCAGACGCGGATCTGGTTCGCCATGTCCCGCGACGGCCTGCTGCCCAAGTTTTTTTCGACCTTGCATTCCAAGTTCAAAACGCCGCACTGGTCAACCTGGATTGCCGGGCTGGTGGTTGGTTTGCCCGCGGGATTTGTGGACATCGGCCAGGCTGCCGATCTATCCAATATCGGAACATTGTTTGCATTTGTCCTGGTGTCGTTGGGAGTGATTTTCCTGCGCAAGAACCAGCCGGACCGGCCACGTGCCTTCCGGGTCCCGTTTGTCCCGCTCTTTCCGATTATCTCGGTACTGCTTTGTCTGGCTCTGATGTCGGGTTTGCTGGTTATTACATGGATGCGGTTCTTTGGCTGGCTTGTGCTTGGCCTGGTCATCTTTTTTTCCTGGGGCCGCTACTGGAGTGAATTTGCAGAGGGAAGCTTCAAG
>DASTPO010000498.1:0-2468 GCA_035762225.1 Candidatus Angelobacter sp. | reverse complement strand
CTCGGACCGGTCTTCGGCGGCTGGCTGATCCAGCACGCCTCATGGCGATGGGCATTTCTCATCAATCTCCCGCTGGCGGCCACGGTCATCGTCGTCTCTTTATTGCATGTTCCCGAGAGTCGAAGGCCGGGCGTGGAGCGCATTGACTGGCTCGGCGCACTTCTCGCAACCCTCGGCCTGGGCGGCCTGGTCTATGGCTTGATCGAATCCCCGGTGCTGGGATGGCGGAATTCTCTGGTCCTTGGCTCTGTGCTCGCTGGCATTGCCGGCCTTCTGCTCTTTGCCCTGGTGGAATCCCGCAGCGCTTCGCCCATGGTCTCATTTGCTCTTTTCAAGTCCCGGACCTTCAGCGGCGCCAACCTGCTTACCTTCTTTTTGTATGCGGCGTTGGGCATTTTCTTTTTCCTCCTGCCTCTGGACCTCATTCAGGCGCAGGGATATTCTCCGGCTTCAGCCGGCGCCGCCGCTCTGCCTTTCATCGTGCTCATGTTCACGCTCTCGCGATGGTCCGGCGGTCTGGTGGCGCGTTATGGCCCCCGAAGGCCGCTGGTGCTCGGCCCGTTGATTTCCGCGGTGGGGTTCTTTCTCTTCGCCATTCCCTCCGTCGGCGGGAGCTATTGGACCACGTTTTTTCCCGCCTACGTGGTGCTCGGCCTCGGCATGTCGATCACGGTTCCACCTCTTACCACCGTGGTCATGCAGGCCCTCGATTCCGGCCATTCCGGCGCGGCTTCAGGCATCAACAACGCCGTCGCCCGCATTGCCGGTCTGTTGGCAATCGCGGTTTTAGGTGTCGTGATGCTGGGTGCCTTCCGCTCGCGTCTGCATCAGGAACTGCAATCAGTGTCGCTCCCGCAGACCGTCCAGCAGCAGATCACGGCCAATGAAATCAGGCTTGCCGCGCTTCCGCTGCCCTCCGGTATCGACTCCCAGACCGCAGCCGTTTTGCAACGCTCCATCAGCGGCGCTTTTGTCTTCGGTTTTCGCGTGGTGATTGTGATCTGTTCCGTGCTGGCGCTGATTTCCGCCGCTCTGGCCCGAATCATGATTGACTAGCGCCGTCCGCTTCACATCAAGTAGATCGCTCGGGTCGTGGTCCCGAACCGCTTAGGCCGCGGCAGCAACATCGTTTACTTTGAGCAATACCATCGTGATGTCATCGGGCTGCGGAGCGTGGCCGCACCATTCTTCGATGCCGCGGAATATCTCGTCCCGCGCCGTGATCGCCGGAAGGTGTACTTTGGATTTCACCAGGGTGAGCAGGCGGTCCTCGCCGAACTCCTCTCCTTCAGGGTTCACCGCATCAATCGCGCCGTCCGTGTAGGCAAACAGGAAATCGCCGGCCTTCATCTGCAGGGAACTCTCCCGCACCGGGCAATCCTGGAACAACCCCAGCATGGGGCCGCCGGATTCCAGCTTCATCACGCCGTTGCTGTTGACCGGTGACATCTCTCCCGTCTCCGGCCGCGCAAGCAGCACGAACGGCGGGTTGTGCCCCGCGTTGATGAAGTTCAAACGGCCTGAAGTCTGATCGTAGGCGGCGTAAAAAAGCGTTACGTAGCTGGCGCTGCTGGTTGAGGCAAACAGCAGCCGGTTCAACGCCGTTGCCAGCTGCGAGAGTGACGCTTTGTACATGGCTCCGGGCGTAGCCGTGAGCGCCTGGCTGCGCAAGAACGCATGGATCATGAACGTGAGCAGGGCCGCGGCAAAGCCCTTGCCGGCCACGTCGGCCACCGCCATTCCCAGGTTGCCGTTATCCAGCTGCATGAAGTCGTAATAATCGCCGCCCACAAAACCTGCGGGCTTGCAGTAGCCGCTGATCTGGAACACCGGCGATTGCGGCGCCTCAACAGGGAAAAGATGCTTCTGCACCGTGGCCGCCAGCGCCATCTCATGCAGCATCTTTTCCTGGTCCACGATCCGTTCCACCAGGTTGGAGTTGTCGATCACCAGCGCCAGCTGCTCGCCTATCGACATCAGCATCCGCAGGTCCTTGTCGGCGAAATCGAATCCTGAATGGCGCGGCCCCAGTGAGAGGATCCCCGTAAGCTGGTCCTTGTTTCTGATCTGCACCACCAGCCGGGATTCAAGTTGCTGCAGCACCTTGCGTTCGCTTTCGCGCTTGGCGTTGTTGATGCCCTGGATGAAGCCCGCAGCCCGCTGCCATACGTCAAGATCGTCGCTCTCAATGCGCAGCGGCGCGGAAAGCTTGTTCAACCTCCGCACCACGAAGGCGTCCTGTGAAAGCACCAAGGGTTCCGGCTGTGCTGCTGCCGGACCGCCGGCGCCCGCCGCCGCCTCCGCTGGTTCCATGGACGAGCTGCGCAGGACGAAATTGCCGGTTTCCTGGTCGCGCACCAGGATGGAAACGTTGGCTACTTCCAGCGCGTGGGCCACCGTGTTCACGCTGAATTTGTAGACGTCGGCGAGGCTCTTCGAGTGTCGCGCCGAATCTCCCAGCTCCAGCA
>DASTPO010000497.1:0-4351 GCA_035762225.1 Candidatus Angelobacter sp. | reverse complement strand
ACTGCACAGAACTTACTCGCCACTCGGAAAGAAGTTCCCCTGCATGAAGAAAACGCAGAAAGCGCTGTTCCCTGTTTTCATTTCGCTTGCCGTAGGACTGCTTGCCGCGGGTTTATTTGCCGGATGTGGCGGGCATGCTGCAGCTCCAACCGCGTCCACCGTGAACCCGGGCGCGCCGTCGGCCCCAACCCCCAGTAGTGGCGCTGCTCCTAATGCCACCAAAATCTCCAACATCCAGAACCAAGGTGGATGGCAACACTGTACCGCTGCCTGCACCAATACCGCAGTGGCCGTGTTCTCTCTGACTCAGGGGATTAAATCGCCCTCGCAGAGCGGATCTTCCGCCAGATTTCAGATGCTTCCCGGAACCAAACCCTTCGGCGGCGTTCTCTGGTTCAAATTCCTGGGCTCAGCCAACAAAGCCACCCATTTCCTCTATGACCTCTACTTCTACACGGACAATCCATCCGCCCCGCAGGACCTGGAGTTCAACGTGAGCCAGAGTGACGGCAAAGCTCACTACGATTTCTCCACCCAGTGTGACCTGATGGGCCAGCGTGTGTGGCGGGTCTGGGACCCCGTGCACAAAGCCTGGGCGCCTTCCACCGTCCCCTGCGTTCAGCCTCCGCCCAACGCCTGGAACCACCTGACCTGGGAGCTGGAGCGCAATAGCGCCGGCCAGGTCGTCTTTACGGCGGTCACTCTCAATGGCAATCGCGGGTTGGTGAACATGACCATGCCGCACTCGCCGGATACCCAGAGCGGCATTGACGTCGCCTTCCAGCTCGACGCCAACCACATCGCCACTCCATATTCGGTCTGGCTGGACCAGGTCACCTTGTCTTATTGGTAGGTAAAATGCGCGGCGTGGCTGCAGGCGTTGCGGTTCATTGATTTATTGAATCTTGGATCTATTGAATCTTGCCCAGCGCCTGCTCCACGTCCGCTTTCAGGTCCTCAATCGACTCCAGTCCGGTATAGAGCCGCACCAGCCTGCTGCCATAGGCGGGGCGCTTGGGCGACTGGAGATCGTAGGTCATGGCCAGGCTGGTTACGCCACCCCAGCTGTACCCGATTTTGAACAACTCCAGCGCATCGATAAAAGCCAGCACCTGCTCCTTGCTGAACTGCCGCTGGAACACAAATGAGAACAGCCCGGTCGCGCCGGTGAAATCCCGCTTCCAGAACTCATGCCCCGGGCAAGACGGCAGCGCCGGGTGCAAAACCAGCTCCACCTCCGGCCGCGCGCTGAGCCATTGTGCCAGCTCCAGCGCCGACTGCTCCACTGCTTTCAGCCTCACCGCCATGGTCTTCATGCCGCGTAGCGCCAGGCTGCAATCGTCCGGAGAAGCCGCACTGCCCAAACCCTGGTGCGTCTCGCCCAGCTTCTCGAACAGCTTGGCGTCGCGCACGGTGATGGAGCCCAGCAGCAGGTCGCTGTGCCCGCCAACATATTTTGTCAGCGCCTGCATGGTCACATCCACGCCGTGGGCCAGCGCGTCAAAATAAATTCCCGCGGCCCAGGTGTTGTCCATCACCACCAGGGCGCCGTGCTGGTGCGCCGCGGCGGCAATCGCCGGCACATCCTGCACCTCCATGGTGATGGAGCCCGGACTCTCCACCCATACCAGCCGCGTGTTCGCGCGCAAATACGAACTGACGCCCGCGCCTGCTCCGGGTGGATAATAGGCCACTTCCACCCCAAAGCGCCGCAGCACGTCGTTGGAAAACATGCGGTTCGGCCCGTAAATACTCTCCGGCAGCAGCACATGATCTCCGCTTTTGAGCAGCGCCAGGTGGATGAGCGAAATGGCCGCCTGCCCTCCGGGCGCGATGATGGTGCGCCAGCCTTTCTCCAGCTCACACACTTTGGCCGCCAGCTCCAGCGTGGTTGGAGTTCCATACAGGCCGTAGGTGTAGCCGACTTCATGCTGGTTCCAGCGGTCGCTGGCCGCTCCGGCATTGGGGAACAACACGGTCGATCCGCGATACACCGGGGTGGCGAGCGAGCGAAATCCTTCCGGCGCTTTCGCCTCAGAATGAATCAGCCTGGTCTTCCAATCCTTCTTCTTTGCCATGGTGGAAATTGTAGCGTGTGCAAGCCGGTCGCATGGTGCGATCGCAGAGCTACAGATCTTCGGTGACGCCCGGAACCTGCCAGCCGTCGTATTCGCCGTTGAGTTCATTGGCGAAGAGGTCCAGCTCGGTCTGCAGTTGCGGAAGATTTTCGATCGGGCCGGGCTGGCGGACATGGAGCAGCCACTTCTGCGGATCGCTTGCGCCATCCAGGCTTACTGACTCCAGCGTCCACCCGCGCTGTTGCAGGCGCTCGGCCGCGGCATCGGCGTCGCCCTGGTCGAGGAAAAAGAAGTAGTGGTCCAGGGCTTCAGCGTTGTCCAGCGCCTGGTCAATCTTTTCGTCGACCTCGGAACGCTTTTCCTGTCTCCCCAGCAATGCGCGAATGCCGTCAAACATGCTACCGCCAATATATAACGGCGTTGGCGGCGCTGAAACATTGCCATCGCGTTTTGCCGCAGCTGGTGTTCAGAACCGCTGCGCGAGACGCTATAATTTCTAGTTTTGTTTCGCAGCGCTGGCTCGCTGCCTAAACGCACTCATCTTTTTCAGAAGGATCATCTTCAGAAGGATCATCATGGCCACACAGCAATTTCGCCAGGAAAAAGACTCTATCGGCATCAAGGAGATTCCGGCCGACGTGTATTACGGCGTGCAGACCGCGCGCGCCGTGGAAAACTATCCCATCTCCGGCATGAGGGCCAATCCAACCCTCATCCGTGCCATCGGCATGGTGAAATATGCCGCCGCCCAGGCCAACAAGGAACTCGAACTGGTCGATGCCAAACGCGCTGACGCCATCATGCTGGCCGCCAAAGAGGTGGTCGACGGCAAATGGGACCCCTCGTTCGTGGTCGACGTCTTCCAGGCCGGCGCCGGCGTGAGCTTTCACATGAATTCCAATGAAGTCATCGCCAACCGCGCCTCTGAGTTGATGGGCGGCAAGCTGGGCGAGTATTCCGTCCATCCCAATGATCACGTGAATTACGGCCAGTCAACCAATGACGTTTTCCCCACGGCGATGCGCGTAGCCACGCTGCTGGAGCTGGAAAAGCTGTATCCCGTGCTCGACGGCCTGGCTGCGGCGCTCGAGGCCAAGGGCAAAGAGTTTCACAACATCATGAAGTCCGGCCGCACCCACATGCAGGACGCGGTTCCGATCCGCCTGGGCCAGGAGTTCGCCGCGTATGGCGTCGCGGTCCGCAAAGCCATTGCCGATATTCGCCATGCCGGCGAGTCCCTGCGCGAACTGGGCCTCGGTGGCTCCGCCGTGGGGACGGGCATCAATACGCATCCTGACTATCGCGCGAAAGCCGTAGCCAACCTGGCGAAGATTTCCGGCCAGAAGCTCACGCCCGCCGCCGACATGCGCTGGGCCATGCAGTCCAACGCTTGCATGGCGCAGGTATCTTCATCACTGCGCAACCTGGCGCTGGAGATCATCAGGATCTCCAACGACCTGCGCCTTATTTCTTCCGGCCCCAATACGGGCTTTGCTGAAGTAAATCTGCCCGGGCTGCAACCCGGCTCATCCATCATGCCGGGAAAAATCAATCCGGTAATGCCGGAGCTGGCTGCAATGGTTTCGTTTCAGGTCGTCGGCAATGATACGGCGGTGGCGATGGCCGTCCAGGGCGGACAGCTGGAGTTGAACGTGATGATGCCGACCATGGCGTATAACGTCCTTCAATCCATCTCCATCCTCACCAACATGCTGCGCGTCTTTACCGAGAAATGCATCAAGGGCCTCACCGCCAACGAAAAGCGCAACGCCTTCTACGCGCAGAGCACGGTGTCGCTGGCCACGGCGCTGAATCCTTACATCGGTTATCAGAAGGCGGCGGAAATTGTGAAAGAGTCGGTGGCCACGGGGCGCTCGATCATCGACATTGCCCGCGACAAAAAGCTGCTGACGGAAAAAGAGATTGAAGAAATTCTTGATCCCGTGAGCATGACCGAGCCGCAATATCCCAAGGAGGCAGCCAAGCACCGCGAGGAAATTACAGGGAAGAAATAGCTTTTATCTAAAAGCGGAATCGAAGCGAGAGAACCCTAAGGCCACTAAAGCCTGTAGGTTAATTACACCTGTTGACTCCAAAGGCTGCTATTATTTGGCGACTGAGTTTATTTGGGCGTCAAAGGCAAAAAGCCATGTCAACATCACCTTACACATGGGACCCAAACATTGTTCCGACTTATGAGCAAGTGATGCTGCCGCTGCTCATATCTGCAAAAAGTGGAACTGTGCATCGCGTAGTTGACGCCCTGCCTTTCG
>DASTPO010000496.1:0-14490 GCA_035762225.1 Candidatus Angelobacter sp. | reverse complement strand
TCTGCGGCGACCACTTCACTGTTTATGTCGACGTGAAAGACGGGGCCATCAGCGAGATCGGATTTCAAGGCAATGGATGCGCCATCTCCAAGGCCTCCGCTTCCATGATGACCCAGACGCTGAAAGGCAAGACCACCGAGGAAGCTGACGGCATATTCACCAGGTTTCATGATCTCGTGACCGGGCATTCAGGCGGCAACGGAGAAGACCTGGGCAAGCTGGCGGTTTTTGCCGGGGTTTCAGAATTTCCGCTGCGGGTAAAATGCGCGACTTTGGCCTGGCACGCCCTGCGCGCGGCACTGCGCGGTGAAGAACAGGCAGTCTCAACCGAATAACCAGGATTCATGGCAGCGAACCAACAAATCGCAGTGGTCCGTGACGTGGAAGCCACGCAGATTCCCAGCGGCATACCGCACCGGCTGGCTGCGGGAACCAGCGTTCGCCTCATGCAGGCGCTGGGCGGCAGCTATACCGTCATGACCGACATGGGATACATGGTCCGGGTCGACGCCAAAGACGCCGACGCCCTGGGCATGACTCCAACTGCCGCAAATGATTCCGCTGCCCCGATGGAATTCAGTGAAAAGCTGGTCTGGGACAATCTGCGGATGGTCTACGACCCGGAGATACCTGTGAACGTGGTTGATCTGGGGCTGATCTATGCCTGCCAGATCACTCCCGTAGATGATGGCAACAAGATCGACATCAAAATGACCATGACGGCGCCAGGTTGCGGCATGGCGGATGTTCTCAAGGCTGACGTCCAGCGCCGGATTTCAAGCCTGCCTGGCGTGAAAGAACTCAATGTTGAAGTTGTGTTTGAGCCGCCGTGGCACCCGGGCAGAATGTCTGAGGGGGCGCGGCTGCAATTGGGTTTGGATGTTGAGAGTTCCCAGTTTCCCATGTACTGAGGGTGCGGAAGAACGTGCTAGATCCCCACTCGCTCTCCCGCACCTGTCCCCTGCCTGATCCAACACTCGAGCTGGTCACAAACAGAAAAGTGGTTGGAGTTTTATACTCCCAAGGGCTTGTCGCTCTGAACGGCGACGTTCGCTCATGGAAGACTCCTGGGCGCGGCCACTAACAGTATGGTGGCGAACTCAATTGAAAAAAATATAGATACACGGCAAGAATCTGGTGAATTTGTTACGTTTTAGATGCGTTTTTGTTAGAGATTCTTAGGAACTCCAGAGTAGCGCGCGAAAGTATAGGTCCGGTTTGCCTGGGACAATAAGAGCAACGGAATCAATGGTTTGAAGCCAATTTTCTCTGCCCGGCAAGTGCCTTGGAGGGCCGGGATTTTCTTAGAATTTCGGCCGCAAGTTTGCACATGTTATAGTCGCAAAAATTGCGGAGAGCAGGCGCAATTTTAGATTTCACAACCAATCCGGCCGCGCCGGATGGAAAAACAAATGCCGAACAAGTTGCCCAAAATCGTTCTCGTTCTGATTGTGCTGATGGTGGTCTTTTCACCGTTCATGCAATTGGATAGCTGGGACAATTTCCCTGTGGCAACTGGCGACATTGAATTGCACCTACTCTCCGTGTTGTTTGAGACGGGGATGTTTTTCGTCTTTGTCGGGATACTCTCACTGTTTCCGGCCTGGTCGCGCTCCGGGATTTTAGTCCCGTCGTTTGAGTTTGCCGGCTTCAAACTGGATTCCATCTGTCTCGGAACCGCATCGTCCAGCTTTTCTGTCCCTCTGCGAATCTGATTTTTCGTCCTTCATTCCCAAAGTGTGTCCGCAAGAGAACCTTCCCGCTGAGTCAATGGGAACTTCTCCATCGCGTGGCATCCTCCCCGGCCTTCCCCAACGTGTTGTATGGCGGCCGGACCACCGGGATTTACGAACCACAATAAGGAAATAGGACGATGAAATACTCTGAGGTTTATGCTGCCAATCCAGCAGATATGCTGCTGGCTGCCGCTCAGCAGCCGGCGTTAATACAAGAAACTCCACTTGATTGCATTTGTGATCAGGGCCCTGATGCGAGTGAAGATGAACGGCTGGTCCAGGGTTGTGTGCGGGGCGAACAGCACGCATGGGAAAAGCTGATCGATAAATACAAACGGCTCATCTATTCAATTCCGCTGAAATACGGCGCTTCTCCTGACGATGCCGCCGATGTCTTTCAGGCGGTTTGCATTGAAGTGCTGAACAGCCTTGCCCAATTGAAAAATGTGCAATCCCTCCGCTCCTGGCTGATCACTGTCACCATCCGCCAATCTTACCGGTGGAAGAAAAAACAGTCGAACCATGTGGAACTTGATGCCATGGAACCCGAAGTGGCCGAGGGCATCGCTTCCACTTCAGATGGAGATCTGCTGGCCCAGTTTGAACAGGAGCAGATCGTGCGTGAGGTAGTGGCACAACTGGTCCCGCGGCATCAGGAACTGGTGCGGTTGCTTTTCTTTGAACAGCCGCCGCTGCCCTATGCCGAAGTTGCCCGCCGTCTCGGGCTGGCGACAGGCTCCATCGGCTTCATTCGCGGACGCTGCCTGGATAAGCTTCGCAGAGCGCTGGTGGAATACGGATTCAACGGTTGAAAGCGGGAAAAGCGCAGCAGTTTCTTGCGGGCTGTTGCGCTTTTTTCAATCTCGAATAAGGTCAGGCTGATGTCGCCAGGTCGCGGCGATAGAACTGCTTTGCGTGGTCCTTCGTCAGCAGGAAGAACCACATAGGTTGGGCGGTGGGATGCTGCGAACGAATCCACCAGCAGCCGGAAATGCCAGCGCATCTTAGTAAGGTTCCAAAACCAGGATACGTATAGCACATTTTGATCGGCAAAAGCAGAGCAGCGCTTGCCTGCTGGCCATCGGCAAGCGAAGTTGCCTCAAAGCCTCAGGATCAAGCGCCACCGTTGTCAGACGGGCGTTGGTCTTCCCATCCCAATCTTCTGACTGCGACCCGCGATTAGGACGCCGTGTTTTGCGCGGCGGTCTGGAGATCGCGACGCATTCTGATTGAACCTTGCACGGGTCCGAAGGGAAGGGCATCAATGCAGTAGATGTGATCCGGGCTGGGCCACGGTACGCCGGCCGCAGCGTTCTTGTAGTAGATCGAAAGCGCCGCTTTCAGGCGTTGAATGTCCTTCTCGATCCCGCTGGGCGATGCCTTCTTGCGATAGGCGCCAAGTGCCATTTCAAGATAGTGAATGTCTTCCTGTATGCCGGCTGCTGCCTCAAGCCATTTCTGATCGTCATCCATGAACGTCTCTCCAAATGAGTGAATTCTTTACGCGTTTCCGGGCAAGAATTACTCAGCTATTTTGTGCATTCCTGCATTTGGAACGTTTTTCAAACCGATTTCTAAGCCTAATATTTTCAGAGGACTGCGGCCGGCCTGTTGCCCCTCTTTGCCTGTTTCACGGTTCGCCTATAAGAGTAAGTTCCAACGCTGAAAAATATAGCAATCGCAACCTGATGGCCAATTTTTCATTCTTGTTCGATTTCAGTACATGTACTCGAATGAACGCCCGAGATGTGATCTCTTGCGCGCATGTATCTATGAGAAATCCTAATCTGGTTTTGCAAGCTTCACTCCGGCCGGCGCAGTCCTTCCATGAACTCCTCGCGATCTAAAGCCGGCTTGATTTCTGCCGATAACGAAATCAACAGAGGTGCCTTGCATGGAACCATTTTCCGCGCTGTTGATCAGCAATGATGCCGGGTCAGTCTCCATAACCCAGAAAGTTATGGAGGATTTCGGCGTCTGCGTCAAAGTGGTGCCTACCATGGCGGACGCCAATCGGCTCATTAAGACCACCAAGTTCGACCTTGCGGTCCTGGATAATGACGTTCAGGGTGCGCTGCAGCTGGTAGCGGGCCGTACGCCGATCGCAAATCCCAAGATTCTCTTCGGACTGGTACGGAACACGACCGTGAAGGATCTGGCGGGCAAGCGCGTCCACTTCATTATGCAGAAGCCGCTTACCGCGGCGCTCTTTGCCCGGAGCTTGAGCGCGGCTTACGGTCCCATGATTCACGACCGGAGAGTAGCGTTTCGTCACCCGGTCCAGATCAAACCGCGTTCAGCCATGCTGGTGCAGGAAGAGGGAAATCAGGCTCTGCATGAAGCCACGATTCTTGATCTCAGCCAGAATGGTTTGTGCATCCAGACCCAGGAAATCCTGCCCAAGGGCGTTACTTTGCAGATTGAATTTGAAATGCCGGAAAGCAAGACTTTGATTCACGTCACCGGGCGCGTGATGTGGACCCGCGCCTCCGGCCGGACCGGAATCGAATTCACCCAGATTCCGGCAGAAGAGCAAAAAACCCTGGTGACGTGGCTGGATTCGATGCTGCCTTATATGGCCGATGCGTTGCCGCGGCAGCTCCCAGCTACGGCGCGCCAGGATTGAATTGCAATAGAGCCGGTCCCACGCTTCCTGTTTGAAATTTACACTCTGGCAAAATCAATGTAGCCGCGCTGCGGGTCCGCGCTGATCAGCTTCACCTGGAGCTTGTCGCCTACATCAATGCCCTGGCCATGCACCAGCAGGCCTTCCACATGGGGATTGAGCACGCGAACGAACGTTCCTTTTGGCGTAACTCCTGTGACGATGGCATCGAAGGTCTGGCCAATCTTGCGTTGCATACTCACCGCGGCAATACGCTTTGACATTGCCCGCTCCACCTTGCGCGCCGCGTCTTCTTTCGTAGTGCAGTTGCCGGCGATGGCAGACAGTTCATCGTCACTGTAAGGACTTTTCTGGCCGGCCAGCAGAGCTTTGATGAGCCGTTGCGTGACCACATCGGCAAAACGCCGGTTGGGCGCGGTGGAATGCGTATAGTCCTGCACGGCGAGGCCAAAGTGCCCCGGCGAAGGCTCGCCCGGGCGCTCCAGCACATACTCACCTGGTCCCATCAGCTTGATTACCGTCAGTGAGACGTCAGCGAAATGGTCCGGGTCGGCTGCCTTGCGCACCTGAAGAAAGTCATTGAGCGCTTTGGAGTCCGGCTGCGCAGGAAGTTTGCCGCCGTGCTGCGCGGCCAGTGCCACAATGCGGTCCCAGCGTTCCGGCGTCTTCACCACGCGCCGGATGGAAGACACTTTGGCTTCCTCCAGCGTGCGCGCCACCACGCCGTTGGCCGCAATCATGAAATCCTCGATCAATTCCGTGGCCCGGTTCTTCTCCTGCTTCTGCAGATCCACAACCTGGTCATTGAGCACCACGGGATGAACTTCAGTGGTTTCAATGTTCAACGCTCCATGGCGGTGGCGGTCATTTTTCAAGGCCTGTGCGACCTCATCCTGGAGCTTGAGCTGCGCTTGCAGCTCCGGCGACGCGGCAACTTTTGCCGGCGCTGGACCGCGACCTTCCAGCCACGCACCCACCGCGTTGTAAGCCAGCTGAGCTTTGTTGACTACCAGCGCGCGGTAGATATTGTGCTGGCTGACTTGAGAATTGCTGTCCACCACGAACTCGGTCACAACGCTCAGTTTGCCATCCACTTCCAGCAGGGAAGTTGTGCCGGTGGAGAGCTGCTCCGGCAGCATGGAAAAATTACGGACGCCGGTATAGACGGTACAGGTCTCCCTGGCCGCGTGCGTATCAATGGGAGTTCCCTTGGGCACATACGAATCCACGTCGGCTATTCCGATCATCACTTTGGTGGTGCCGTCCGGGAGCTTTTCCGCGTATTCAATCTGGTCAAGATCACGAGAAGTGTCATTATCAATCGACGACCAGAGCAGGTTGCGGAGATCACGCACATCCTTGCCCGAAGGCTGCGGCGGCGTGGCCTTGATTTGGACCAGCTGTTGCTGGACCTCGGGTGGAAAGTCAGGCTCAAAACCGTTTTCCAGCATGATTTGTTTTGCGGCTGCCTGAAGATCAAAGTGGGACGTATGCGAATTGTTCATAGGGTAAAGAGATAAGTAAGAGTCAAGAAGCTTAACACGGACAAAGATAGCGGAACGGCGGAGCAGGTGACAAAGAAAAGAAGTTAAGAAAGGCCGCACACAGATGCGGCCCTTCGCTGATGGATGGTTATCGAGCGAACGTTCCCACAAAGGCGCTGCGCTTGTCGTGCAGCGTCCAGGTTACGTTAAGGTCTTTGCCGAGGTACTGGTCGGTCATAGCCACAGCTGCCATCGCGTGTTCAGTCGGCGTCAGGGGTTTGTAGAAGGTATCTTCATTTCCGCAGAGATGGTCCTTATCGCCGATGGCCCGGGTTTCCACCCTGACGGCATCGCCAGCCTGCAGCCTGGCGCGCATGCTGTGCCCGCCCTGGGCTATTTCCATATCGATCGGGGCATCCACAACGCGCACTACGTGGCGCAAAAGCTCGCCGCCCATCTCCTGGGCAAAACTCACCAGCGCCTGGCGCTGTTGCGGCGTAGCCTGCCGGTCAACCAGCAGCACGGACTTGGCCGGATAAGGCTTGCCATAGGGATCGCCCAGCGTGGCCTGTGCTTTGATCGCGCCTACGATCGTCAGGCCATCGAGCGAGACGCCATCCCACTTACCTTCGCCGATATGCCACGCGACGATTGCTTCCTCGCCGGCGGTGTTTACCTCGCCATTGGCAAAGCACTGGCCCACGTACACGTCAGCGCTGCGGGTTTCAAGGTACTGGCCTTTGATTTGCGGCGAAGGCGAAGCCGCAAACAAGGAGGCGATCACGACCAGCGGAAAGAGGGAAAGAACCAGGATCTTGCGCATAGAAACTCCAATTTCGATCTTCAGTATTTATTGTAACGCTGAACGCCCGGCGCCGGTCCATCTGCTGAAAGCGCCTTGTCATACGAGGCAGGAGCGAACTTTTCCGCTGATGCACACGTATATCCCGGCTGGAGGGACGAACATGAAGAAGTTGATCGCATCAGGCGCCGTTGTCGGTTGCTTGCTCTTTGGCGTGCAGGCCGTGGTGGCTCAAACTGCAGATGTACACGGGAAGGCAGCATCTTCCGCCCAGTCGAAATCCGGTGCCAAGGCAGAAGCCAATCGGTCGGTCTCCGCCGATCCCTGGGTAGGAAGCTGGAAAATGGATGTGAGCCGGTCCAGGCTGCACGGCCCCGCTCCCCAGGAAGAAACGCTTGTGATTGAATCTGTGGCCGGCGGGGACATCAAGTACTCGCTCAAATCTGTGGGCCAGGACAGCCAATACACCATTACCTATGACGGCAAATCCGACTCGGCGGCTCCTGTGTTGGTTGATGGCAAAGAAGCCGGTACCGCAACGTATCATCGGGTCAATAGCCGCCAATACTCCGGCAAAAGCAAAATGTCGAGCGGGCTGACCACAACGGAAACCATCGAACTCTCACCCAACCACAAACAGCTCACCGTAACGGTTCATGCCAGGCAAGCCGAGGGAGAATACGACGAGACTGCAGTCTATACGCGATAGCCGCACGTAAATGAAGCGTGACACAAGCGCTTCTGGGTCGTTTTGTCAGCGAAAGCCGATAGCTGCTACTTGCTGGCTCCGCAGTGGCACCCACGGTCGCTTGAGCAACAGTTGCCCGGCTCCGCCAGTTTGCCATCCGGCCCAATGCAGGTCTGCGTCATGGCGCACCAGAACAGGCCGTCGCCGGATCGAGGGACTGAGGGATCAGGGGCCGACCACACATACTGGCTCTTCCAATGCAGCGCGGAACAGAGCCCCGGACGGTCAGTATTGAAACGATCAGGTACGTTGCTCATGCTGCGCCTCCCTCGATTCCGTTACGTTCAATTGCGGCCCGCGCCGGCGACCCCGCGGCCTGAAGAATGGCCCGCTTCACCGCCACCTGGGCGAGATGAACTTTCTGTGTGTTATGTCCAAGGCTTTTTGCGCTGGCTAATGCCGCCTTCGCGGCCTCGTCCGCCGTGGCAGGAGTAATGGCTTTGCCTTGCAGGGCCTGAGCGGCTTCCTGCGAAAGCCATGGAATCGGCGCGACGTGACCCAATACCACCCGCGCGCTTTGCACCGTACTACCGTTCATGTTCAAAGCAACCGCCGCCGTGGCGTAAGGCCAGTCGAAGGCCTCTTTTTGCCGGACTTCATAATGAGCTGCCCGAGGCCGTGCTCCCGTGGACACAAGCTTGACTCCCGTCACGATCTCGTCCGGCTTCAGGTCATGCTCGCGCTCGCCTTCCTGCTGGGGAATAATGAAGAATTTTTCCAGCGGAAGCTCTCTTTCTCCTCGCGGGCCCTGGATACTGACACTCGCGCTGTAGGCGATCAGCACAGGCGCTACCGTGGATGGACTCACAAAGTAAGCCGGGCCGTTGTTGCCGAGAATAGCGTGGTAGCGATTGTCTCCCTGTAACACCAACGATTTGCTGTCTTTTTGCGCCAGCAAACCATGGCCGCTGCGAAAGTACCAGCAACGGGGACGCTGGCACAGGTTTCCTCCAATGGTGGCTACGTTGCGGATCTGGGGGCTGGCCGCCTCACCGGCAGCGGCCGCCAAAACCGGATACAACGCCTGAACATCTTTGCTCATGGCGATTTCCGTAAGCGTGGTCAAAGCCCCGATCTTGAGTTCGTCTTTGCCGGCCTTGATTCCGTGCAGCTCCTGGATCCCCTTGATGTTCACCAGCCGTTTCGGCGTGGTGATTTCATCCTTCATCAGGGAGAGCAGATCGCTGCCGCCGGCCAGTATCTCCACCTCACCCCAGGATTTGCCCAGCAGATCGGATACCTGTTTCGTGGATGTGGGGCTTGCATAATCAAACGGTCGCATTGCTGCCTCCTTTGGGGTTGAGCGCAGCCACCACGCGGTCTGGCGTGATCGGCATGAAAGGAACACGCACGCCGATGGCGTTGGCTACGGCGTTCGCAATCGATGCCATCGGCCCTACTGTCGGCGGCTCGCCCAGGCCGATCGGCCCGCGCTCGTCGTATCCTTTGCCGGTCATCATATGCACCACCAGTTCGCCAACGTCGCCGATGCCCGCCAGACGGTAAAAATCCATATTTGGATTCAGCATCTGGCCGGTATTCCTGTCCATGATTTTCTCTTCATAGAGCGTGGTTGCAATGCCCATGATCATGGCGCCGTAAACCTGGCTCTCCGCCGTTTTCATGCTGATGACGAGCCCGCAATCCTGCACGCAGACCATCTTGTTCATTTTTACAATGCCGGTTTCCGTGTCCACTGAAACATCGGCCATCACTGCGCCGCCGACCCCGCTGGAAATCAGGTCGCCCGGGCCGGGATTCTTGCCCAGGGCCTGGATCGGTTGTGTTCCCAGCCTGGCGCAAGCGTCTTTCCAACTCATGCTGCGGGAAGGCGCGGACTTCACCCGAATGGCGCCGCCCACGGCCTCCAGATCGTTAGTGTTCGCGTTCAGAGCGCCCGCAACTTTGGTGAACAGCTGGTCGCGGGCATCCACAGCCGCGCGACGGGTGGAAGAACTCACACCGCCAATCGTCGTACTGCCGCCAGACCCACCAGAGGCAGGATACTGGTTGTCGCCAATCTTTAAATCCATCTGGTTGATTTGCAGGCCCAGCGTATCGCCCGCGACAATCAGGATGGCCGTGCGCGTTCCCACGCCCAGGTCCTGCGTGCCCATTTGTATCTCCACTGAGCCGGTGGGATGAATGGTAAGCGAGCAGTTGCTCTCATGGCCGCGTCCGCCCCAGGTGTGAATCGCCAGACCCAGCCCGCGTTTTTCAACTCCCGAAGACTGGCCGCGTGGACGCCACTTCTTTTTCCAGTCCATCAGGTCGGCGGCGATGGTCAGTTCTTCGCGATAAACATCGGCGCGGGGAGCCGCGAGACTGAGGTTCTTCATCAGCAGATCGAGCGGATCCATGCCGATCTTGGCCGCAACATCCTCAAGCGCCGACATCGTGATCAGGCAGCCCTGCGGATGGTTTGGGGCCCGCCACGCGCGTGCCGGCCCGATGTTGGTGGCTATCGCGGTGTGTTGCTTGCGTTGATTGGGAATGTTAAAGACATAGGGCATCGGTGGCGCTCCACCGCCGCCCGGCCCGCCCGTACCCCATGAGTCAGACTGCCACGCGGTGAGCGTGCCGTCTTTTTTTGCGCCTACTCTAACCTTGGCGAAAGCGGAAGGACGGCATCCGGCGACTTCCAGTTCGGCGTCGCGCTCCAGCATCACCCGCACCGGCTTGCCTCCGGCCTTCCTGGAAACCTGGGCGGTGTAAGCGCCCCAGCGGTCGATGCCGAATTTGCTGCCAAAGCCCCCGCCAATGTGGTCCTGATGCACGTGCACGTTTGCTTCAGGAATCTTCAGCGCCTGCGCGTACTGGCCGGCCAGCCCGGAGACATTTTGCGTGGAGATATGGGAGAAGAGATGATCGTTGTCAGTCCATTCGGCAATGGAGCCGTGACTTTCCAGGCAGCAGTGCGTGATAACCGGGCAACCGTAAGCTCCTTCAGAAACCACTTCGGCCTCTTTGAACCCGGCATCAGGATCGCCTTTGACCTGTTCACTCTCCTTCTTAAAGGGCGAGTCAACCGGCTGCGCTTCTTTCATGGGAGCTGCCTGCATGGCCTTGATTACTTCGTCGCTGATTTCGTTGTCCTTCATCCGCTGGACCATCTCGGGACTGACCTTGAACGTGAGCCCGCGCTTCTGCACGGCGGCGATGACCTCTTCATCGGGCGCGTCATTGTTGAACATCTGAAACACGTCGCGCTGCGAGAGCGGGCCGGTGCTCTCGGCAACATTTTGTGGCTGGGTGAAGTCGTCCACAAAGTGCGGCAGCTGCTGATACTCAACCTTCACCAGCCGGGCGGCGTCGGCCGCGGTAGGCTCGTCCACTGCGGCGATCACCACAATGTCATCGCCCGCCCAGTGAATTTCGCTGCCGGCCTCCTGCACCACGTGCACGGCTTTTACTCCGGGCAGCTTTTCCGCCGCCGAGGTGTCCACGCTCACGACCTTGGCATGCGCGTAGGGGCAGCGCACCACTTTCCCGTAAAGCATGTCGGGACGATGGACGTCGTACGTGTACTTGGCGCGCCCTGAGACCTTGTCTGGGCCGTCAACGCGGGAGATGCGCTTGCCAATCAATGACCGCTTGCCCGCCGCGGGCCATCCGTATTTGGTATTGTCGTCGGCCATGGATCAGGCTCCTTTCGTTTTTGCCGCTTGCATTACAGCAGCGCGAATTCCGGCGTAGGTGCCGCATCGGCAGAAGTTTCCCCCCAGCCCGTGCTTGATCTGCTCCGGGGTCGGATTCGGATGCTGATCAAGGAACGCTTTGGTCGCCACCACGAAGCCCGGTGTGCAGAAACCGCATTGCTGTGCGTCATTGTCGACGAAGGCCTGTTGTACCGGATGCAACTTACCCGGCTCGCCCAGCCCCTCGACCGTCGTGATCTGGTGATTTTGCGCGTCAATGGCCAGCACCGAGCACGCATACACAGTTTTGTTGTCCATCAGGACAGTGCAGGCTCCGCAGGTGCCGCGATCGCACACGCGTTTGGCGCCCGTCAGATCAAACTGATCGCGTAAAGCGTCGAGCAGCGTGACGCGTGGCTCCAACTGTGCCTTGAGCGTCTTGCCGTTGACGTTCAGCGATACCGGCACTTTGCCGGGCCCCTGAGCCGCCACTTCACCCTCTGCCAGGGCGAACGCGCCTACCTGGCTCACCAGCGGCACCGCTGCTGTAACGCCTGAGATTTTCAGGAAATCACGGCGGGAGACTCCAGATCCAGAAGATGTTGTTTTTGTTTTACTGGGTTTGTCGGGCGTTGCGGGCTTGTCGGGCCGATCGTCCACGGTATGCCTCCATGATTGCTGAGCGGGATGACAGCACTTCGGCGAAACCCAGAAATTGTAACTCCCGGGCGCGATGCGTGTCTTGTCAACTGGGATTTTGACCTTGTGAATGGTGGAAGAGTGAGCGGATTTCATTTCGGGAACAGCCGAAAATGAAATTTTGAATGAAAGACCGGAAGGCGCCGGCAAAGCAACTATACTTACCGCGGTTCAGGAAGAATCCATGTCACCACGGTTAACGCTTTGCAGCTTCGTCTTGAGCGCCTTGAGCATTGCCGCAGCGCAGGCCCAGCCTGGGCGAACGGACGTATGTCCGCGCGATCCAAAAGACTTCGCTGCGGTCCAGCAGAAAGCCGCTGCCGGTGATCCAGCAGCGGAAACGGCTCTGGCTTCATGCTACGACCTCGGCCAGCACGTTCAGCCTGATGGGAAAGAATCCATCCGCCTCCTTACCAAAGCCGCTGGAGAAGGCTACGTCCCGGCGCAGTATGAAGTCGGGAGAATCTACCTTTATGGCCGCGGTGTCACCATCGATTACGCCAGGGCCCTGCTATGGGAGGGCAAAGCCGCAGACCAGGGCGATCCGCGCGCACAGCGCGACCTGGCATTCATGTATGAACGTGGTTTTGGCGTCAGCGCAGACCCGGCCGAAGCAGCGGAGTGGAACCGCAAAGCCGCAGCGCAGGGCAATGCCGAAGCACAGCTGCAACTGGCCAGGGCGCTCGATGATGGCGCGGGTGTGAGCAAGGACGCCGAAGCCGCACGTAAGTGGTATGGCGAAGCAGCGCGCCAGGAACAGCCGGCAGCGCAGCTGGAACTGGCAAGAGAGTCCGCCGGGCAGGGAAATTGTCCAGTTGCGGCCCACTGGTATCAGGAATCGGCCGGCCACGGCCAGGCGCAAGCCATGTATGAACTGGGCAGGCTATATCTGGAAAAATGCGGCCCCAACAAAGCCCTGGCATTTACCTGGTTCTCCATTGGGGCGCGCTTCGGATCAGAGGAGAGCAGGAAAGCAGCCGATGAGATAGCTGTCTCCCTGACCGCCGCACAAAAAAAGCGTTTACAGCTTCGGGTTGCCGAATGGATCAAAGAACATCCCGGCAGTGACAAGCAGGAAGACGAAGAGGAGAAGCGCTAGGCTTCTCCTCTCATGGTCGTCAAAGCTCCTGCCGCCGTCCCTCAGAACCAGCCTTGTCCATTCGGGTTGAGAGCAGTTTCCACGAAAGCCCGGGTCGCGGCCGCATTGTGCTGCTGTGCATCCGGATGAAAGGGCACAACAACATAGTGGATCTCGCCCGCGTCAAGGTTCACGAAGTTGTGATAGGCAACATAGTCAACGCCGCCTTTATTGTTACCCAGCGTTGACCGTATGCCGGGAGCAAGAAAGATGACGTAAACCGTGCCTGCGGCCGGCGCGGGAATCGCCTTGCTTTTGAGCAGGTCAGAGAGCTTCTGCTGGATTGTCAAATCATTGACAGCGGTCTTGCTCAGGTCGCTATAGTCTTCCAGCCCTGGCGACGCTCGCAATGTCTTGACATGATGCTGTTGGAGTTCCGCCAGGTGCGTGCTGGCGGTGTCGGCAGCAACGTCCGCCAGCGCGGCTTCACGCAGGCGAAACTGCTGGTCTCCCCAGCCCGCACCCAGAAAGATGCTTACCTGCCGGGCTGAAGACAGAACCGGGCCGCCGTGAAATGTTTTCGGTCGGGCAACAGAAAAATCGGCAGGCACGATCTGTGCCTTGCCGCCGTCATCATCGAACACAAAATTCGGCTCTGCCGGGCGGTCTAGATTGACCGGCTGTTGCGCCTTGACGTCCACGGTTGCCAGACTGCAAAACAACAAAGTGCAAAGTGCCAGTTTCTTCATAAGATCTCTCCTCATTGCGTTACGTTCAAGGTAAAGTCGTCCAGCACGAATGACGTTTGCAGAGTGGAATCTTCTGCGCCGGTGAAGAAGACTTGAATCGTCTGCCCCTTGAAACTGAGCAGGTCAAAGGAATGCTGCTGATACCCGGTGGCCTTGTTCAGGTTGGAGAAGGTCGCCAGGGTCGAGAGTACGGTCCCGCTGGAATTGCGGATCTGGACCGTCAGCTTATCGAACGCTGTTGTGGTGCTGGTTTCCGCGCTGTCAATGTGCAGCCAGAAAGCCAGCGTTGCCGCGGTGGCGTTGGCCGGAATGGTCACCTGCTGCATCAGGGTATCGGTATGAGTGGTGCCATACCCGTCCAGCCAGGCCTTCCAGCTGCCGGTGTGGGCCGCTTCACTGGTGGAATTGGTGATGACCCCGCTGGTTGCCATCCAGGAAACCGCGCCACTCTCAAAGCCGGGATTCGCCAGCAGTTGCGTGGTGGTTCCTCCGCCGGCTGTCACCGTGAGCGAAACGGTTGTGCTGTGGGAAACGCTTCCGCCGGTCGCATTGATGGTTACGGTGGAAGCCCCCGTGGCAGCGGTGCTGCTGGCGGTAAACGTCAGTGTCGAACTTCCCGAGCCAGGCGCCGCTATTGAAGTTGGACTGAACGCCGCGGTCACGCCCGTGGGCAGGCCGGTCGCCGAAAGCGAAATCGCCGAGTTGAATCCGCCGCTGACAGTTGTGGAAACCGTTGAACTGCCCGAGCTGCCCTGGGTCACCGAAAGACTTCCGGGCGAAACGCTCAAGGTGAAGTTCGGCGACGCCGCTGCATTGATTGTGACTGAGATGGGAGTCGTGTGTGTGGTTCCGCCTCCGGTGGCGCTCACCGTGGCGTTGAAGGTCCCGGTCGTCGCGGTGCTGCTGGCCGTGAAAGTCAGCGTCGAGTTT
>DASTPO010000495.1:0-7386 GCA_035762225.1 Candidatus Angelobacter sp. | reverse complement strand
GGTATCGCTGCACGTGGAGCTGCCGGTGGCGGGGATTCCCTCAACCAAGATCACGCTGGCCAGTACGCCCGGCACGGTGCTGGACCATATCTCCACGGTATTTGTGACGCCGGGACTGCGGCTGAAGCTGGCGCCCATTGCGCCGATCTCGCCGTGGGTGAGCGTAGGCGGAGGCTGGGCGCGCTACTCGCTGGATTCCGGGACCTCCACCAGCAAGGCTGCGCTGCAATATGGTGGCGGGCTCGACTTCAAGACCGGACTGCCGCTGCTGGGCTTCCGCGCTGAAGTCCGCGACTTTGTGACCACTGACAACAACTTTGGCTTGGTGCCCGGATCCACTGGCTCAGGATTGCATCATCACAACATCCTGGCCGGCGGCGGCATTGTGCTGCGCTTCTAGGAGGAAGACCTGGCAGCGATGATCGATTGAATAGGTGTTGTCTCGTCGTTGGGTCTGGCTTTGCCATCTGCCGACAGATGACACCTGCTTCGCCCAGCCCTGACGCATGATGGCGGGCTGTCTGCATGCTCCGTGGTACTAAGGTAACGATCCACGTTGTCGCCGCGGGGCATCAGACTTTAAAATGCTTGAAGTTTTGTGGAGGGGGTTCTGTGCGCTCCGTTAGCTCTCTTGTTCAATTCAAACGTGGCGACCACATTTGCATCTTTTATCGCGATGAGCATTCGCTGGTCCAGAATCTAGTTCCTTATATTGCCGCCGGCCTGCGCCAGGGCGAACGCTGTTTCTGCGCGCAAAAGCCGCGTGTCATCGCCCAGTTGCTTCGCGGACTGGAGGCCTTTGGCGTTGATACCTCGCGTGAAGCCCAGCGTGGCGCGCTGGAGATTCATACCGAAGACGAAGTCTATTTCACCGCTGGACGCTTTGAGCCCCAGGCCATGATCGATATGCTCGAGCGCTCCATTGACGACGCAGTCTCCGCCGGCTTCTCCGGCTTCCGTACCGCGGGCGAACTTTCCTGGGCGTTGGAAGCAGACCGCGGCGATCCCTGCGTGATGTGTGATCAGATCGTCGGTTATGAGGCCATGGTGCAGCGCAGCTATCCCGGCAAGCCCGCGATTGGCGTCTGCCAGTATCCCGCGCACCTTTTTCCCCCTGACGTGCTGCGTCGCGTGCTGGAAGCGCATTGCATCGCCATTGAGGAAACCATGGTCAGCACCAATCATTCCACGCTTACCCTCCGCTCCGGTGGACTGCTTGCCGATATCGTCACCGATCGCGTCCACCCGGGTGAAGCGTTTCACTACGTCGTGCAGCAAAATGGCAGCCCTGAGATCCTGAGCTGGGGCCAGGAGCCTTCCATGGACGCCGCCATTCATTCCTCGGAAACCATCATGGCCGATCTCTCCTCCAATCGGCGTGCCAAACACGTCTAGCCGCCCACGCAACTCCGGACATAAAAAAGCGCAGCCTTCAGGTGGCTGCGCTCTCTTTTCTTTCTTCCGGCTCGTTCACCGGCGCTCGTTCCGATTCGCCGCGCTCGGCCGGGTTAACTCGGCTACGCCGTCTTCTTCTGCGGCATGTTGGCGAAGGCCGTTTTCATGCGCTCGCCCATCTCCTGCGGGCTCACGTCTTCCTTGTGGGTAAGGATGCCCCAGCTATATCCAAACGGGTCCACCAGGCTGCCATAACGGTCGCCCCAGAACTGGTCGGCCACCGCCATCGTCTCCTTGCCTCCCGCCGCAATCGCCTGCTTGAACGTTTCATCGACATTCGGCACATAGATGTTCAATGTTCCGGTGCAGCCGCCCAGGCTCTGCGGCGACTTCACGTTGCCCGGATTCGGCATTTCATCCGAGAGAAAAATGATTGAGTCGCCGATCTTCAATTCGGCGTGCATGATCTTCCCGTCAGGTCCGGGCATTCGCACCAGCTCCTGGGCGCCCAGCGCTCTTTTATAAAAATCAATTGCTTTATTCGCGTCCTTTACTACCAGTCCGGGAGTTACTGTGTGGAAGCCTTCAGGAATTGGCTTTACCGAAGTTGTCATTAGATTTTCTCCTTTTCTTGAATGGCTGGAATATATTGTCCTGAATAGACCTGCTTTCATCAGGCACAAATAATCTTACTCGTCTGTAGAGTTGCCGGTTTGAATTTCCCGTAAAAAAACCAGGCTGTCTGGATATTTCGCAACACTGAACCCGCGCTGCTGGGACGAAGCGCACGATCATCTTCCTCTGACCGCTCTCACGGTCATCCGCACGGAAGGTCTCTCTTGTCCCTCGCTTGTGCTTTTGGCTTTGCGCCGTTTTTATTCTTGTCGATTGCCAGCCGCTACTTGCCCGCGGCTTGTCTACGCCCGTTGCCTGATGTCTTCTTCCTCGGCTGGGACCAGCAATTCGAAGCGCACCTCTCCGGCGCACTTGTGGCATGCGGGGAACTCTTCCTGCGCTTTGAAACTGGCCTTGTGCGGCAACCGGTGTTGCGCGTGCGAAACCTTATAGATCCCCGCGGTCGGGACCATCTGGCCAGGTTTGAAAATTGCTTTGGTGGAATCTGAAGCCATGCTCTTTGCTGAGTTGCATTGGGAACGTACTGGTTTGAATCATCATCTTGTAACCAGGGTTGTCTGCAATCGGCGTGTCTTCGCGGAAGTCCGGGTCTTCAGAGATGTGCGGCACAGATTGCACCAGGCGGTAGCGCACCCGCTCGCCGCATTGCCGGCAGTAGGGAAAAATCGTGTTACGCATCAGCATTACTGCCGCGCGCGGCTCGTCATGATGGCAGATTTCATAAATTCCGGAGCAGTCGATCAGCTCTCCGGGCGTCAGAGTACAGTCCGTCTGGTCGTAGACCTGGGTATTGATTGGGTTCATTTCATGCAAGCTCCGGCCAGGATCGGACAGGTGTTCCCCTTTACGGACCTGAAATCCTTCCTGTCCGATAGGCCTTTACTTTTGCGTTAAGGATGCACGCCAGAACACAACTTCCTCTGGCGGGCCCCTGATCTGCCCGCGCGTAAGTGGGATGCCTCCAACAGCTTGGAAGTTGGAAATTCAGCACACCCGCTTGCGCCAAATATTGCCCCACTGAGAGACGTGAGCTCTTTTTTTCGACTCACTCCGCTAACCAGCTACCCTCACTCCTCTTTCACCCTGGTTTGCTCTCTCACTGGTTTTCCTGTAAAATTTACCTTCAACTACGCGCTCTGAAAGCTTTTAGCCTCTTCCGAGTCAGGATTTCTGGAGTCATTCAAATGGCACAAGTTTGCGATATCTGCGGCAAAGGCCCGCAATTTGGAAACAAGATCAGTCACGCCCACAACGTGAGCCGCCGTCGCTGGAATGTAAACCTGCGCCCGGTGCGTGCGCGCGTCAATGGCGCCAACAAGCGGGTTCGCGTTTGCACCAGCTGCCTCAAAGGTGGCAAGGTCGTTAAAGCCTCCTAGCAGCCATTCTGTTTTTCGGCACACCAAAAAAAGATCATTGAAAAAGCCTCCCCTCTGGGAGGCTTTTCACTTTGCCTGCGTCAGCCTTCAAACCTCAGAACCTTATTACCAGCCCGCCGCCCACCAGTAACGTATGGTGGTGCAGCCCCTTCTGCGGCGTAATGCTCGGGCCGGTGAACAGCGCAGAAGGATCTGCGCTCACAAAGTCGCGCGCTTCGGCCCGGAACCCCAGCAGCGGCAGCCCGGTCTTGAAGTCCAGCCCTCCGCCATATTGGATCGCACCCCGGTTCACCGTCGTCGGATCGTCGGCGTGGTAGTGTGCCCAGCCTCCGCCTACGCTCACCCATGGCGAAATCGGCGCCACCGGCAGCACCTTCAGCTTCAGAGAAGGCGTAATGAACAGTGAGGACAAATGGCCCGGCACCGCTCCAAACTCTACCGGCGAAGGTTGTGACGGCACTCCCGCGATCGGAAGCTCAACATGCAATGAGGCCAGGTGTGCGTTCAGCAGCCGCAAGCTCACCGCCCCTTCAATGAAAATGTGGTGGTCGAACTTGAACGTCTCCAGGTTGCTCGGGCCAACCGTGGGTGTAAACGTCTGCTTGATGTCGGAGGTAAATGCTCCTCCCAGCACCAGCGCGGCATCCGCTTTTTGCGCCACAGCCGCGGCCGGAATGCATGCAATCGCCAACAGGAGAAGAAAGCGCTTCATAAAAGCTCCTTGGTTCTTGATTAATGGGTTCTTCAAAAGTGAAACACGATCCCGCCGCCGGCCATGATATTGTGCCGGTGCTCGCCGCCTACTCCGATTCGTGGCGGCTCCAGTCCAAACCTGGGATCGCTAGTCAGAAAATCCCGGACCTCGGCGCGGATTGACAGCACGGGCGATCTCGTCTTGAAATCCACTCCGCCTCCATACTGCAGTGCTCCCTTGTTCGTCGGTCCGCCGACCTCCGAAGAGTAATGGGCCAGCCCGAACCCCGCGCTCACCCATGGCGAAATCGGAGCGCTGGGAAGCAGCTTCAGCTTGACTGAGGGCGTCACAAAAAACGAGGAAAGCCGGTCTATCAGTGTGCTGGCCGGCGATCCGACGGAAATGACCTGTGAAGGCTCGTACGCCACCGGCAACTCAAGATACAGCGCTCCCACCTTTGCATCCACCCAGCGGACGGCAACCGTGCCCTGCAAAAAAATCTGGTGCCGGCTGTTGATGATGGCCGGAAACGGGTCCGCCGGCGGCCCGGGCAATACCTGGGTGGCGTTCGACGTAAAGGTCTCTCCCGCAACCACCGCTACCTCCGCCTTCTGCGCCCATGCTCCCGTAGCGCCAACAGCCATCACTATGAGCAGAAGAAAACGCTTCATGAAAAGCTCCTTTGGTACGCTTTTGTGTTGCCGGAATGCCATCCGATATAAGACGCTGGTTGCCCGCTTCCGTCACCTGAATTCTTTTTATGGATGAAACACCTAAGACCATCGCCCGTCTCAAGCCTCAATGAACGCGGCATGTGCAGCCACCATGAATCTGCTTTTAGCGCCACCAACGGCGTGGATGCACAAAGTACTGCGAACTGGATGAAAGCTTGCTTCATGAAGCTCCTTTAGCACGCTACTTTGAATATGGATTTTTTGGATGCTGGAACCATGAGATGCAGCCTGGTCCGCATGGGAAACTATATTTCACCCTTGTACAGCCGGTAAATGGTAACTAAGGTTCATGCCGGTCTAGTACCTGCAAGTCCTTGCTTACGCCAGCGCAATCACGTCAATCTCTACCGCGACGTCCTTGGGCAGGCGGGCCACTTCCACCGTGGAACGTGCCGGCGGCGCATTCTTGCACACCTTTCCATATACCTCATTCATCTGCCCGAACTCTGACATGTTCTTCAAAAACACCGTGGTCTTTACCACCTTCTCCCAGCTCGTTCCAGCGGCCTGTAGGATGGCCGCCAGGTTCTGCAACACGCGCTCCGTCTGCGCCTCAATCCCGCCCTCAATCAGGTTGTTGGTCGCCGGATCTATCGCCACCTGTCCTGAAATAAACACAAAACCATTGGCCTTGATCGCCTGCGAATACGGCCCAATCGCCTTGGGCGCGTTGGAAGTGGAAACCACATCTCGATTGAAACTCATGAATTGCCCTCCGAATCTTTGTCGCATGATTTTCGCTGATGAACGCAGATATGACAAATGCGCTCTCACGCTAGCTGAGTAAATTTTTTGGAGTGCACCTTCGCCAACTGCGATAGAAGTTGAAAATCCAAATCACTCTGAAAACCTCTTCTTGGAAGAAAATGAAAAGCCTTTTCAGTCCGATAGAAAAGAAATCCATCACGTGTTTGAACGATTTCGGCGAATGCAGTCCACAATGATTCAGATCGCGATTGAGGATTATTGAACCGGACATTATCAGGAGAGATTAGCCACTCAACCTCGGCACGATTGTCGGGATGATTCTTGAATTCTCGACGCAACAACCATCGTTGTTCATATTGACGTCCTATATATAAATAAAACAGGCCAACTAGAAATGAGATGCTTGGCCAAGATGGTCCTGCAACAAGCAGACTGTAAATGCTAAGACCAGCCATAAACACTGAAAATATATATACCGACCGGCGATAAGGAAGTCTACAGATACGCCTCCAGTGCCACTTGCGCGCAGTCAGGACGTCATCTGCCGTCCAAAGAAAAGAGATTTTTACCAGTTCAGCCATCTATATGTGGAAATCTCAACGAAGCACCGACACGGTTTTTCAAACCTTATTCAGCCTTTGCACATCGTGTATCCCCGGGATCTTCCGCAGTCCCCCGATCACCCGTTCCAGGTGCTTCACGTCTTCAATATCGATCACAATATCAATCGTCGCCTGGCTGTCGGCGGTGCGCGCCTCGATATTGCGAATATTGGTCTTGTCGTCGGAGATCACCGCCGTCAGCTGCTTCAGCATCGCCGGCCGGTCGTCGCAGAACACCGTCAGCTTCACCGGATACGTCGCCTTGCCGGAGGGCGTTTCCGCCTTCAACGGCTTTGACCATTCCACCGCAATCCGCCGGTCTGCCTCATACATCAGGTTATTCACGTTGGGGCAGCTCACGGCATGCACCGCCACGCCTTTGCCGCGGGTCACGTAGCCCACAATGGCTTCGCCCCGGATCGGATTGCAGCAGCGCGCCCGGTACACCAGCAGGTCGTTGTAGCCCTTCACCTTGATCGCCCCGCCGTCCCCGCTCTGCCCGAACACCCGCCGGATCACCGTGCCCAGCGTGCTGTTGCTGCTCTTGTCCGGCTCTTCCGCCGCCGGCGCCTCCTCGGAAATCCCGGGTGAAAGTTTGGCCAGCACCTGCCGCGCGGAAAATTTTCCGTAACCGATCCCCGCCAGCAGGTCCTGTCCGCCGCCCAGCCCATAATCCTTGGCGATCGAGTCCATGGTCTTGTCGTTGAAGTCTTTCATCGCCAGCCGGTATTTGCGCGCCTGCTTCTCCAGCAGCTTCTTGCCGATCTCAATCGCCCGTTCTCGCTGGTGGATATTCAGCCAGTGCCGTATCTTGTTGCGCGCGCGCGTGGACTTGGCAAACCCCAGCCAGTCGCGGCTGGGATTGTGCCCGGCCTGCGTCATGATCTCCACCACGTCCCCGTTGCGCAGCCGGCTTCGTAGCGGCACAATGCGCCCATTCACCCTGGCGCCCACGCACGTGTGCCCTACCTCCGTGTGGATGGCATAGGCAAAATCAATGGCGCTGGCGTCGCGCGGCAAGATCACCACCTTGCCCATCGGTGTGAACGTGTAAACCTCTTCCGGATACAGGTCCACC
This sequence comes from Candidatus Angelobacter sp., assembly GCA_035762225.1. Taxonomy (GTDB): domain Bacteria; phylum Acidobacteriota; class Terriglobia; order Terriglobales; family Acidobacteriaceae; genus Angelobacter. The sequence continues at coordinate 163 of DASTPO010000495.1, read as the reverse complement.
TTCAGCGACGACAAGAACTCGTTGGGATCCTTTACGTCCTGCTGCCACTCCACCACCTGCCGCAGCCACGCCAGCCGCTGCTCATCTTTGGCGCTCACCGGACTGCCGTCCTTGTACTTCCAGTGCGCCGCAATCCCTTCCTCGGCCATCTTGTGCATCTCTT
>DASTPO010000494.1:0-5949 GCA_035762225.1 Candidatus Angelobacter sp. | reverse complement strand
CGCGATACTCCATACACCAACCTTGGCCTGATTTACAGCGAGCTTGGCGACTACGACCAGGCTCTCGCCGCGTACCAGAACGCGCTGAAGTTCAACTCAGAAACGGGCAACAGATACGCCAACCTGGTGGGCGGATATGTGCAACTCAACCGGCTGGATGACGCCAAGGCCACAGCGCGCATGGCGGAGAACCACGGCATCGACTATCCGGAAATCCACCTCAATCTTTATTGGGTCGCCTTTCTCCAGCATGACGTCGTTGCGATGGAGCGGGAGGCGGCTGGAATGATGAGCAAACCCGGCCACAGGGACCAGATGCTCAACTATGAGGCGGATACTGCCGTTTACGGAGGCCAGGTCGTGAAGGCGCGCGAGTTGACCCGGCGCGCAGTGGAGGCGGCGCAGGAGGCCGATGAAAAGGAGGCCCCTGCGCTCTACTGGGCCGATGCTGCGGTTCGTGAAGCCCTGGTGGGGAATGCGGACGTGGCGAAAAAGCAGGCGCGGGCCGCAATCGCGATTTCAACCGCCAAGGATGTGGAAGCGCTGTCGGCAGTTGCCCTGGATCTGGCGGGCGATTCCGCTTCGGCCGTACGCCTCCTGGATGATCTGGGAAAGCGCTTTCCTCACGACACCATCGTCCAAACCAACTATTTACCTGCAATCCACGCCGCGGCTTTGCTTTGGACGCACGACTATGCACGAGCTACCGAAGCCCTGGAAGCAGCTGCTCCGCATGAGCTGGGCGGAAACATTGAGAATTCCAATTTCGTCCTGTATCCGATTTACTTGAGAGGAAAAGCGTTTCTGGGCGCGAATAAAGGCGCGGCCGCGGCGGCGGAGTTTCAGAAGATTCTCGATCATCCCGGAGTCACGCGCAGCGAGCCTATCGGCGCGCTGGCGCGTCTGGAACTTGGCCGCGCGCTGGCGCTCACCGGCGACCAGGCACGGGCGAAGGCGGCTTACGTGGAATTCTTCACACTATGGAAAGACGCCGATCCTGACGTACCGGTGCTGAAGCGGGCCCGTGAAGAATACTCAAGACTCTAACTCAAGACTGTGCTACGCCGACTGCGCCGTCTTATCGAAGACCAGTAGGGTTGACGTTGCCGACGCATAGAGTTCGCCATTCGCGCCGCTCAGGCTGCCTTCAGCAAAGGCCACCCTCCGCCCCAGCGAGATCACGCGGCCTTCAGCGCGCAACATCCCGGCCTTGCTGGTAATGGCTTTGTGATATGCAACCTTCAATTCCAGCGTGGTGTAGCCCTGCGAGGCCGAAAGCCGGGAATGAACGGCACAGCCGCAGGCGGAATCCAGCAACGTTGCGGCATATCCGCCGTGAACAGATCCAATCGGGTTATAGGCGTGTTCACCCGGCATGCCCGCGAAAACCGCCCTGCCCGGCTCGACCTCAACAAAAGACAGATCGAGCGAAATCAAAATCCCGGGCTTGCGCCCGGAAGCAATCAACGCGCGCAACTGGCCCAGCCCGTCAAGCCCGCCGCCGACCTCATCCAAAAGACTCATGTCCCTCCCCGATTTACCTGGTTGCTTTCGCAAATTCTAGGAGCACTTCCGGCGAGGCTATTTCTTCGCGAGATTTGCCTGGCCAAGGTGATAGGCGAGATGCGCGGTCCGTCCGAGCAGCACGGTAAACCGATTGCGGTGCGGCTCGCGGGCAAAATCTTCTTCCGAGACAGAAGTATGTCTCTGCGCCCATTCCGAAGCCGAAAGCCTGGAAAACGCGGCCCACAAGTACTGGTGGACCTGGTCCCAGATGCGCTTCATATCTTCGGCCGAAACGGTCTGTTGCCCAGGACGGTCTGGATTCTTGATAAACGTTTCGTCAAGTTCGGGATGAAGTCTTTCTCCGAAACCAAGAAGCGGGATTAACGCGTCGCTGACCGCGGCCAGGTGGCCCCAGAGGTAAATCAGCCTGTTCTTTCCCGCAGCGACCGGCTGCTGAAGCTGGGCTTCAGAGAGAGAACCAAAAAGTTTTGCCGCGCGATCGACGTTGGTCTGCCATCCACGGAGCGCGGAATCAACCAGCGCAGTTTCTGTCGCCATAATATTCACCATTCCCTTTGATCTGATAAGAAAAATGCGGATACCGAAGAACACGACGAGAACACCCGTTGCCGCCCAACCCGGCGACAGCAAATGTCCTCAAGAGACAGTTTACCGGATGCCAGGACCGGGAAATCGTCGAGCGGACACAGCCGGGAGCAATTTGTGCGCTTGCCTGATTGGCAGCGGATACGGACGTGAAACTTCCTGAACAATCTCGGGTAATACTGAGGAGGAAATTGGTGGCGAACGATACTCTAGTTGGGAAGCCGGTCAATTCCGCCGGCTGGTGACTGAGCGGGGAGCAGTAGATCATCATTCACGCGGCCGACGGACTCCGCGCTCACGGCAAGACCGTCAGCGTTGAGGACCAAACCAATCCATGAGGCCGGGACGGGCATGGGACGGCCCATCAAGAACCCCTGAACTTCATCGGCTCCCAGTCTTTTTATCATTTCAAACTGGTGTGTCTCCTCAATCCCTTCCACGATCACGCTCATGCCGATGCCATGGGACAGCGTGATGAGGGAGAGGATCATCGCCTTGTTGGCGGGACCTTTATCCATTTCCACCACAAAAGAGCGATCGATTTTGATGGCATTGAACGGCAGATTCGCAAGATAACTCAGAGACGAGTAGCCGGTGCCAAAATCGTCGATTGCCAGGCTGACGCCCATCGCCCGCAGCTGGGTCAAAGCTTCCAGGCAGCGATCGGCGCCGGACAACATGATCCGTTCCGTCAGTTCCAACTGAAGTAGGGCGGGGCTCAGGCCGGTGCGGCTGAGCATCTCCATCACTTCCTCGACAAAGTGCTCGCGTGCAAATTGAATTCCAGAAATATTCACCCCGATCTCGATTGGGTGCTCGGACATGTGCTGCCATTTGACTGCCTCAAGGCAGGCTTTTTCCATGACAAAGGTGCTGATCTCAGTGATCATCCCGCTCTCCTCGGCGATGGGTATGAACTTGGCCGGAGGAATGGTCCCGAGCGTGGGATGGAACCAGCGCGCCAGGGCCTCAAAGCGGACCAACTTGCCGGAAGCGAGATTGAATTCAGGCTGGTAATAGACCTGTATCTCACCGCGCCCGATGGCGCCGCGAAGCTGTGTCTCCAGGCTCATGCGCTCGCGCACCAGTGATCCGATCTCAGAGGTAAAGCACATGGCGCGATTTCTTCCGTGGCGTTTGGCCGCATACATGGCGCTATCAGCCTGCTGGAGCAGGCCCACAGGGTCAGCCGCATTTTCCGGGAACACGCTGATGCCGATACTGGCGCTGATGGTGATCTCGTGATCGTGGATCGTGAATGGCCTGGCCAGACACTCCAACAGGGTAGCGGCCACCTGTTCGGCGTCTTTCCTGGTTGTCAAAGTTTCCAGGATTACCGTGAACTCATCACCGCCGAGCCGCGCAAGCGTGTCGGATTTTCGGATTTGCGATTGCAGGCGCTTTGCCACCTGCACCAGCAGAACGTCTCCAATCAGGTGGCCCAGGCTGTCATTTACCAGCTTGAAGCCGTCAAGATCGATGTACAGCAGCGCCACGGTTTGTTCCTGGCGGATGCCCGAGGCAAGAGCGTGCGAGAGACGGTCAGAAAACAGCCTGCGGTTGGGTAGGCCGGTAAGTTCGTCATTCAACGCCTGGCGCTGGAGCTCCGCCTCGAACTGCTTCTTTTCCCCGTCGCGCTTTTCCAGTTCTGACAGCATGGCGTTGAAGCCGGTGCCAAGCTGGGCAATCTCATTGGCTCCGGAAATGGCAACGCGCGCGGCAAAATTCTGGCTTGCGCTTACGCCCCGCATGGCCTGCACCAGGTCGGAGACCGGCCTTAGGATGCGGCGCTGCAAGAGGAGGCCGGAAAAACCGCCGACTCCCAGCGCGACCAGCAAAAGCGCGCCGCCGACCAGCAGGAGATTGTTGCGCCGGGTTCGCAGGTCTGTAAGGTCTGAACTGAGCACCAGGTCCCCAACCAATTCACCGTGGCGCAGGATTGGGCGGCTGACCGTCGGGTACCTGGGATCAGCGGCGGTGATGTGGGCGCGATCCGGGGAGCAGTTTCCGAAACCGGCTTCTCTTTTGTACTGGGCGAACAAAGTTCCCGACGAATCATAGAGGCATGCGGACACCACCGGCGGTTCTGCCCGCAACGCCTGCAGAACTTCCACAGCAGCGGCAGAGTCACTGAAGTTGATGGCCGCCGCGGAGTTTTGGCCCACCACGTCGCCCAGGGTTGAGAGGCGATCCTGCAGGCGGGCGCGCGAACTTACTCCGTCAAAAACAAGGAATGCCGCCATCAACGTGCCCAAAGCCATGCCGCTCGCCAGCAGCACCATGGAGGTCATCTTGCGCGCGATACTGTTGCCGTGGAATATCTGCATATTAATTTCGCGCCAGCGGCTGCGGCTTGACCAGCACCGCGAGATCGAGCAGGCGCGAGCTGATCTTAAGCCGGGACTCCCGGGCGGCTTCCTGGTTGATCTGAATTTGCACCTGCTCGCCGGTCCGTACCAGTCCGACGATTCCTCCCTCTTGTGTGAACGATTCTGTCTCTCCCACGGTCAGGATGTTCAGCGAGCGCACCCTTTCCAGCGTGGCACGGACCTTTCTGGGCTGCGCGTCACCGAAATAAATCACATTGCACTTCTTCAGCTCTTCATCGGAAGGAGAGAGCACGACGTGAATCGGGCGGGAGTCACTGCTCTTGCCCTCCAGCACTTTTTGCAAGAGCTCTCCCATGCTGCCTTCGCCCACAAAGCCGATCACCAACGAGCTGTTGTTCTGAGACCATTCAACATACTTGGTCAGGTTGAATACCAGCGCCACCTTGACGGCGCGTTCATCACGCGCCTGGGCAGACAAAGGAACTGGGCTGAGGAACATCATGGCCAGAAAGCAGGCGACTCCGGTCATGATTCGGCGTTTCATCATTTTGCGCCTGCCGCGGTGCAGCGGAAACGGTCGATAGCGACTTCTTCCCGGGATGTGAGTGGGGCTGGTCATTGGCTGGGATGCTTTTCTCCAAAGGGCAGCCGATACGATGCTTTGAAACGATAGCCGCGACCATCCTGCGCGAGGGCGGCCTGGCGGAATCCCGGACCCGCGGGACTGAACCAGTGACGATCAAGAACGTTGTAACAGCTGGCGGAAAATTCCCAGCCTCCCCACACTGGCTTGCTCGATAACGTAACGTTGGCCAGGAAGGAAGGAGGCACGCGCGTTTCCAGGTAGCTTGTTTGAGAGCTGGAATAGAGCATCTCAATGCCGGCAAAGGCCCGGTGGACAACTGGAACGGTCAGGTTCAGCTTGCCTGTGTGCATCGGGGAATTTTGCAGGAATGTCTCCTGCACGTCGTCCATGGCGTGAGCGAAAGTGTAGCTGACGCGGGCTGCCAAGCCTGATGTACGTTGAGCGTCAAGCTCCGCCTCAATGCCGCGGCCGTGGTCGCGCCCGCTGTTCACGAAATGAGTCAAGCCGCTGACCGGGTCGGGGTCCTGGTCAATCAGGTTATCCAGATTGTTATTGAATGCTTCCGTAGTAATGTGAAGCCAGGGCCTGAAGGCATGTTCCAGGATCACCTCCTGTGAGGTGATGGTTTCCGGTTTCAACGTGACCGTGGGGGCGACGATCACGACGTTGTCCACATAGTAGCTTTCGTAGGCATTGGGAGCGCGGAAAGCCCGGCCGAAGACATATTTCAATGTGGTTTTGGAGGTGGGCTCATAAACCAGCGCAACCCGTGGACTGAGCGACACTCCGTAAATCGAGTACCAGTCCATTCGGCCGCCTGCATGAATCGTGAGGTGCGCGGGCAACTTTAGTTCGCCCTCCGCGAAGGTGGCCGCGCGCGTGGGCGTGCGATGGTCGTCCACCGCCGGCGCGCTGCCCAGG
>DASTPO010000493.1:0-2093 GCA_035762225.1 Candidatus Angelobacter sp. | reverse complement strand
TCTTCCGGCAGGTAGCCGACTTTGTGCAGGCTCTTGCGCTCAAACGGCTTGCCGAATAACTGGACCTGGCCGGAATCGGGCACGGTGATGCCAATCATCATGCGGATGGTGCTGGTCTTGCCGGCGCCGTTCGGCCCCAGCAGCCCAAACACTCCACCCTGCTCGATACTGAAAGAAAGGTCATTGACGGCTACAAACTTGTCATAGCACTTGCGTACATTGGTAAGTTCAATGGTTTGCATGTAGAGAGAAGTCGGCCTCGATTTCTATACGCTGGAGGAGGTCTTAGGTTACACGATTTCCAGATATTGGTCGATCCATCCGCGGACCTTCAGGCGGCGATCGTCGCTGGCGTCAAAGCGGAGACCATAGACCTTATCAGTCTCGCGGTGCCAGCAGATGAAGGCGCGGACGCTGAGCTTTTCCATTCCCGGCAGCGTAAGGATCAGCTTGACTGCGTCCGACTTGGGTAGAGGAGTGTTGGAGCGGACAGAGATGCCGCCGGAACTTACTTCCACCGTTGTAACCTGGGCATTGGCGCGGGAGCCCGTGTCCACTTCAGCCTGCGAAGCAAGCGGGACACGCACGTAGCGCCGTAATTCGTGGATTACCAGCAGGTGGGTGGCGCGCACGATCTTCAGCACGCTCTGCCGGTCCAGCGGCTCGTCCAGGACGGCATTGATACCGTAAGCGGAATAGCGCAACGCTTCCTGGGTATTTCTGGCGATGCCATAGATCACCAGGCGGCGATTGGAAGGCGAGCTGCGCGCAGCTTTAAGAATCTTGTCCGCCTCAGGATCATAGAGGCGCAGCACGCATGCTTCGAACTTGTGGCGGTGGAAGACCTCCACCGGGTCGCCTTCTACCGGAACAATGGTGATGCCGAATTGGCGGAAACAATCATTCAGGAACGCATTGCATGCGGGATCGATATGGACACTGGCGGTCCTAGCTGTGATCTTACCGGCAATGGCCGCGACTGTGGTGCTGCTCATGACTCCCAAGGCCCCAGGTTATCTGGAAGCAGAGAATTCCTTCTTTACCGTGGCAGAGGCCACTCGGTTACGTCCAGCCTGTTTGGCAAGGTACAACGCGCTGTCAGCGGCGGCCACAACTTCATCGCGAGTTATACCATGCGCCGGATAGTCGGAAACGCCGCAGCTGATGGTGACCGGGCGGGGAACGCCGGGGAAATAGTGTGTTTCCACCTGCCGGCGCAGCTTTTCCGCCACCCGCATGGCGCTTTCCCCGGATGTTTCCGGCACCACGATGGCAAATTCATCGCCGCCGTAGCGGCAAACCATATCCATCTTGCGCAACTGCTGGCGGAGAATGGATGAAACCGCGCGCAGCATCTCGTCTCCCAGCAAATGCCCGAACTCGTCATTCATTCTCTTGAAGTGGTCAATATCCACCATGATGACCGACATGCGTCCCTGGAAGCGGCTGGCGCGCTCCAGCTCCTCCACGATGCGCATTTCAAAATAGCGGCGGTTGTGAATGCCCGTGAGCCCGTCCACATAGGCCAGCTGCTTCATGCGGTCAAAGTTGTGCGCGTTCTGGATTGCGGCCGCGCAAATATCCGCCACCGACTCCAGCGGCTGGATGTCTTCCGTGTCAAAAACGTTCTTGTGGGAGCTGTCCAGCGCCAGCACGCCCAGCTTTTCGCCAAAGATGATCAGAGGCACGCACATTTCGGATTGCGTCTCGGCAAAGCCGGCAATATATCCTTCAACCGTGTTTACGTCGTTTTCAATTACGCTGCGTCCAGTGCTTAAAGCGCGCGCTGCCAGTCCGGCGCCGGGAGTAAGAATCGCGCCCATGGCCAGATTAGGCGTTAGGCGGCCTTCATGCGCGCGAACGCGCAGCGTGTCCCCTTCGGCCAGCAGGACGGCGACCTGGTCGATGCGGAACCAATCAAGCAAAAGGCGGCACACAACCGTGAGCAGTTCGTCCAGGTCCAGAACACGCGTGGTCTTCTTGGCTACTGCGTTGATGGCCTCAAGCTGTTCGGCGCGACGGCGTTCCATGGAATAGAGGCGCGCATTCTCCAGCGCCATTGACGCCTGGGTGGAAAAAAGCGTGAGCAGGTC
>DASTPO010000492.1:0-4213 GCA_035762225.1 Candidatus Angelobacter sp. | reverse complement strand
GACTGTCGACGCCAAGTCCTTCGAAGAAAATACTAACGGCCCCGCAGCGCTGAAAAGCAAAGCGGAAATTGTCCAGTATCTGAAAGATTCCTTCGCGCTGGGCCATCGGGGCATTTCCGGGATCACCGCGGAAAACGAGGTCATGCTACTGCCTAAGCCCGTATCCCCATTCCTTTCAACGCGTCTCGCCATCGCCATGGTCGGCACCTTTCATCCGAAGGATCACTACGGTCAGATGGTCGAGTACCTGCGGATGAACGGTATCGTCCCGCCCGCAAGCCGCCCGCGGCCACAACAAACAGCCGCGATACTTCAGGAGGGCTGCCAGCAGTGACCACCCGCGGCTCCCGCCGGGCTGGTCTTGGATGCTAGGACGAAAGGCAGCGAAGGGCGCACAAGAATTCCTGTGGCGCACCTCCGGCGCTCAATTCCTTTCGATACCTTACCCACGCTTCCGGCTTCGCGGGTGCTCGCCTTCAGCATGGGCTAACTTCTCATCGCGCCTCCGGCGCTGAGATCGTTGTATCTCCGTTTTCCTTGATTTTCAAGCTGCCGGGGCATTGTCCTTGTTCGCACTTGATTCGCCCCTGAGAATCGGCTATATTTTGGCAGCGCCTCAGGGTGCGATGGGGAGAGGTCTTTGAAAAACTAGCTACTGGCGGCTGGCTTCTAGCCACCGGCTACGGGCTGCCGGCTACTAACTTCAAGCCGCCCAGGAACAGGGCAGACCCACGACCCTCTGCGTGCCTGCGTTTTGGGATTGGGATTGGGTGACCCAAGGGTGGCCCAAGCGTCACCCAAGGATCACGCAAGGGCCACGCAAGGGCCACCCAAGCGTTGAATTGAGAAAGTGCTTTTGTTTGCAACAAAAGCGGGAAAAAGGCCGGGTGGGGCGTGGAGTCGCGGGAATCGCGAGGTCGGGTGAGCGGGAGCGGAAGAGCAAAACCTACCACGGAGTCGCGGAGACGCGGAGAACTGGGAGGTCGGTTAGTCGGGGACCGAAGAGCACAAACGATGCCCGGCATCGGAGGTCAAAGGGAAACCTGCCCCCTGATATCCTAGAAATGCTGGTTGTTTCACCTTTACTATGCCGCGAAGGGACCTATGGCCGCACTGATTGATGCCATCGACATCAAGCGCAAGATGTTTTTTGAACTGGACGGAACGCCGTTCCACTGCCTGGACGTGGAGGTGAACACGCCGACGGCCCGCGGGGGGCAAACGCTGGTTCGCATTAAGATGCGCAATCTGCTGACCCGCGCCGTTTTTGACAAGACGTTCAAGGCCAGCGACAAGTTCAAGGAGCCCGATCTGGAGATGGTCCCGGCGTCTTACTTATACAGCGACGCCGACGGTTTTTACTTTATGGACCAGGAGAGCTTTGAGACCCTGAGCCTGCGACAGGAGATGATTGGCGACGCACAGGACTTTCTGGGCGAAGGCCTGGTGATCCAGGTGCACAAGTACAACGGCAATCCGATTGGCCTGCAGTTGCCGCCGCATGTGGAGTTGACAATTGCGCGGACGGAGCCGGGCGTACGTGGCGATTCTTCAGGCGGCAATGTGACCAAGCCGGCAACGCTCGAAACCGGGTTGGAGATCCGCGTGCCGCTTTTTATCAAGGAGGGTGAGAAGGTTAAGGTGTCAACGGAGACGCGGGAGTTTGTGGCCCGGGCCTAAGACGGCTAAACCCTTTGCCTGCCTTCGTGAATCCACCGGACGGTCGGCAATGCCTGTTTGGCCGAGCTAATGCGAGCTTAGTGTATAAAGCAGCTATACTAAGGATTCTATGTCTGACATGCGATTTATCGAGCAAGGAATTGAAGCATTAGGCGCCCAAGGCCCCATGACTTCAACCCTGACTGAGCTGGTTCAGCTGGCGGTGAACGCCGCACGGTCACAGGCGGGATGTCTCTCATTGCTGGATAAAGACTCGCAGAAACTGAAGATAACCATCACGGTGGGATTGCCGGACGACTATGTGGCGGGCTGCGGCGATATTCCGCTGGGCGAACAGTGTTGCGGCCGGGCGGCATTGCACAAAAAGCCGTGGATCGTGACCGATATGCTCTCTGATCCGTTGTTCGCAGCAGGCCGTGACGCGGCATTTAAGACCGGTATTCGCGCTGCGTTTTCCGTTCCGGTGATTGACGCGCAAGGCGAGGTCCTGGGCTCGCTGGCGTGCCATTACCGCCAGCCGTATTCTCCGACCGCCTACGAAATCGAGCGCAACCACCTCTTCGCCACCTTGATTGCCTTCGCCCTGGTGCGCGATCGCCTGCCCGAATATACTGCGACCTCTGCCCGCGTCGGCTGAGCCATCGCGCAACAAAGAAGCCATCATGGCATTCCAGCGTCCCAAGCGACTTTACACCGACGAGAACTCTCTTTATGAATACGCCGTCGGCGCGCTGGGGCGGCGCATGCGCACCGTTGCCGAATTGAAACGCCTGATGCGCCAGCGTGTGGAGAAAAACGAGATCGGAGCGCTGCTGGTTGACATGGTGATCCTGCGTTTGAAAGAGCACAAGTATCTGAATGACACGCAATACGCCAGCGCATATTCCAGTTTTCGCCGTGACAATGAAAAGTTCGGCCGCCGGCGTGTGATTACCGACTTGAAGGTCAAAGGCGTGCACGCCGATGTGATCGACAAGGTTGTGGCCGATGCTTACTCATCGGTGAACGAAGAAGAGCTGGCGCGCGCCTTCCTGAAACGCAAGCGCTACAAGAAGCCGGAAAACGACAGAGACGCTGCGCGGATTTTTCGTGGCCTGATGCGCGCCGGATTTGGCGCCGGAATCGCGATCAAGGTGCTCAAGAACTGGAACGTCGATGATGAAGTGCTGACCGCGCTGCAGGAAGAAGCGGAAGAAATCTAAAGAGGTCGAACGCCGTTGAGCACAGTCAATCCACGAACGCCACCACCACCCAGAAATTTCCGTAGCCATATTTCTGGTCAGGTCGGAAACACACCCCGAAATTCATGCTGCGATAGTAAGTGCCGGCTGCGCGCGCCATCAGCTCTTCCGGGACGGTATGCGGCTCAGACGAGGTAAATACCACCACCGCGCGCGTTCCCGGGAGCAGTCCATTGAGGCGGGAGACCACGCCATCGGTGGAGCAGGCCGCCTGGTGCAGCGTCTGGTTCAGGTGAGCCTCAATGATGCGGCTGCCCCGCGACTTTCTCTCGCGGTTAAAAGCTTCCGCCAGCGCGCCGGCAAACTGCGCTTCAGAATACTCCGGGACGGCCAAAACAAAATCTTCGGTTGCGTAGACTTTTCCTTCGCGCTCCACCACGCCGATGCCCACAGAATTGAACCGGGGATTCATCATGTTGGCGCGATGCCCGTCCGAGGTCATCAACGCCGGATGCACATCTTCAACATATTCGGTCAGCGCGACGTTTTCGCCAGCATCAGTAAAACGCGCGCCGGCCAGTCCCAGCCGCTCCGCCAGCGGCGACTCGCCGGGAAACTGGTGGGACAGCTTATGATTGTCGGCAAGCTGCTCTGCATGCAGACGCGCCGCTTTCGCTACGTTGTCATTCCACTCAAGCGTGGCAATGCCGGCCGACTCACGCTGGTGATTGAGCGCGTCAAAAATAATTTTTTCCGCCGGCGAGGGCGCGCACCACAGAGCAGATGCGGCAAAGATCACGAATGCGGCCGAAAGAAAAATGCGTTTCATGCTGGTAATGGAATCGATTTTAATGCAGAGGCGGTGAATCGCCACCTGAATCGGGCGGGACGGTTGTGCGGTACAACGCGGCCACCACCCAGAATTTTGAGAAGCCCGTCTTCCCTCCTGTTTGCAGGCATACGCCCAGATTCATGCGCTCCAGCGTTTTGTCTCCCGCGGCTTTGCGCAAATCATCGGGCAGCGTTCCCGGCTCCGCCATTGGAAACACCAGCAGGCTGGCCGCGCCGGGAAGGTTCTGGATCATCTTGTCGGTATTCATGTCCTGCGCGCAGGCGGCCCTGCGCAGCCGTGCATCGGAGATGATCTCGACCTTCGGCAGGCGCCTGGCGCGCCGCACCCGATTGAATCCGTTCACCACAGCGTCACGGAACTCTTTTTCCGTATAGGAAGGCAGCAAATGGGCAAAATCCTGCGTGACATACAGTTCGTCACCGCGCTGGACTATGGAAATTCCCACCGCGTTGTAATCGGGATTGAGGATGTTCGCGCGATGTCCCGGCGATTGCATCAG
>DASTPO010000491.1:0-8976 GCA_035762225.1 Candidatus Angelobacter sp. | reverse complement strand
GCCGTGCTCAACAGCTGGGGACCGGGAAAATTCGACGCCGAGCTGTTCATGGACGGCAAGGCCTTTCGTCCCGATGGCAAGTCGGCTGCAACCTTGATTCCGCCCGCGTTCGGGCTTTCCGGAGTCAACCTGCACACCTTCACCGGATGGGGTTCCGTGCCTTACTGGAACGGCTTTGTCGCCAACCTGGAGATGCATGGCAAAGGCAACTTCTCTGATGCACGCCTGGACGATGCCGCGAAGTTCCCGGTTGCGGCACGCAACGGATTTGGCCACGTGACCAACGCGGATGACCAGATCAGCGCGAAGCTGTCGCCGCTGCAGGCTTATCAATTGTCGATTCCCGCGCCCGCGCCGCCGGCGGGCAGCTTTGACCCGGCAGCGGCCGCCCGCGGCAAACAACTTTTCAGCGGCAAAGCCGAGTGCAGTTCGTGCCATGTGGCGCCGCTGATGACCGAGCCGGGATGGAACATGCATACAGCGTCTGAGGTCTGCATTGATGACTTCCAGGCCAGCCGCGCGCCCGATGATCGCTACCGCACCACGCCACTGAACGGGCTGTGGACCCATACCAAAGGCGGCTTCTATCACGATGGACGCTTTGCCACGCTGCTGGACGTGGTTGAGCACTACGATAGCTGCAAGAACCTGGGACTGACCGCGGGCGAGAAGACTGACGTGGTCGAGTACCTGAAGTCTCTGCCCGATCACGACGACGACGGGCATCGCGACTAGCTTTACCCGCAGGCCAGAGGGGCGGCGCATGGCCGCTCCTCTTTGTTGTCTGATTACATCTTCTAACCACGGGAAGGCTGCGCTATACTTCCGCCGTCATGGCTGCCCCAAAACCTGCAAAGAAGAAGACCGCCTCTAAAACAAGTCCAGCCGCAAAGAAGGACTTCACTCCTGTGTTTTCCGCGCTGCGCAAACTGCTGGCGCCGCATATGGCCCACTTGTCCGTGCAGACGGACAAGCCCGGCGACTACCACACGCAAATGCCGGACATCATGCACCGCGGCAAGCCGCTGTATTTTGCCGGCGTGCGGACGGGCAAGAACTACGTCAGCTTTCACCTGTTGTCCATGTACTTCAATCCTGAGTTGAAGAAAGGAATGTCGCCGGGGCTGACAAAGCGCATGCAGGGTAAAGCCTGCTTCAATTTCACTGAAGTTGACGAGGCCTGCTTTGTCGAACTCGACCGGCTGATCGCCGCGGGGCTGAAAATATTTAAGAGCGGAAAGTTCCGGCAGAGTATCGAACGATTGCAGTAGATAACGCTCTATGGAAAATTCCAGCCCCGGCGAGTTCCTGGACTATTGGCAGAAAGTGCGGCAGCGAACGCAGAAGGTGATTGCCTGCATTCCTCCGGATAAATTTGACTGGCGCTACAGCGAAGGCAAGTTCAGCTTTGCTGACACTATCCGCCACCTGGCCACGATCGAACGCTACATGTATGCGGAAACCGTTCAGCTCAAACCCAGCCGCTATCCCGGCCACGGCAAGGAACTGGCGGACGGGCCGGAGCAGGTCCTCAAGTACTTCCACCGGCTGCACCAGGAATCGATGGACATTTTCAGCCGCCTTTCCCCGGACGACTTGAAGAAAAAATGTGTTACGCCTGGCGGCGCTTCCATCACGGTTTGGAAATGGCTTCGCGCCATGGTGGAGCATGAAGTCCATCATCGGGCGCAGATCTATGTGTATCTGGGCATGCTGGGAATTCCCACGCCGCCCATCTACGGGCTGACTTCGGAAGAAGTGCGTGCGCGCAGCCGGTAAGATCGGATGAGAGTTCGTGATCGGCCCCACAATGGTTCTTTCCGAGACTGTTTTCTCTCTGCTCAAAGCATCGACCGCATTGATTCAAAACGCTCTCATACCAGCGCTGTTCATACCGCGGTGTTATCTTCAGAGGGTGGAGCAGGCCTTCAGGCCTGCGGACAAACTGCGGGCTGAAGTCTGCCGGCTTTAGCCGCTGAGGTACCGTGTACGGAACCAGTGATCCAGGGAAGTAGCCCCCATCATCGGTGGCGCGGCAATCCTCCTTAAATCCTCAAATCCTCGGCCCATCCGCGAAAATCCGCGGTATGCTTTTTTCTGCCCCATGCCCATTGCTTATCTAACCCTGGAAATACGCATTGAAGGAGCGCACTCGCTCAAGGACAAGCGGCAGGTGGTGCGGAGCCTTAAAGACCGCCTGCGCAACTCCTTCAATATTTCCATCGCGGAAATTGAAGTCACTGACCTGTGGCAGCGCGCCACGCTGGGCGTGGTCAGCATCTCTGATTCCCGCGACTACCTCGAAGGCCTGATGCGCAACGTGGAGCGCGCCGCCGTCCGCCTCGCCAACAACGCCGGCGCCGAGATCGTGGATAGCTTCATGGACTACGTTGAACTCGGCGAATCCCAGGAATCTCCATGATCGATATCCGGCAGCTCTCCTTCAGCCCCCGGTTAGCCCTCCGGACTGCAAACCGCTATGCGCTCCCTGCATCTTTCTGGTATTCTCATAAGTTTTTCGTAGGGATGTAAAAACCATGCCGGAACAGCGGGGCAGACAGCATCATCGGGAGCGCGTGGGTGAAACGCTCAAGGAAGAGATCTTCGTGATCATTGAGGGCGAGCTGGGCGATCCCCGCATCGCCCTCTGCAACGTCACGGAAATCATGCTGGCCCCCGACGGCAAGAGCGCGCGCGTTTTTATCGAAGTGGCAGGTGATGAGAACGAGGCGAAACAGACGATCAAGGCCATCAATGCGGCCAAAGGGTACATCCGGCGCGAGTTGCTGATCAGGCTGGGCGTGCGCCACGTGCCCGAGCTGATTTTTCAGCTCGATAAATCACAGGAATACGGGTCCCGAATTGACGATATCTTAGGCAGAATCAAAAAACGCAGGAAATAGAGGCTTATGGACCAGCTCGAACAGGTCTTACAGGCGATTGAGAAACGCCGCCATTTTCTGGTTACCTCGCATGCGCGCCCTGATGGCGACGCCATCGGGTCAACCCTGGCCCTGGCCCAGATCCTGCGCAAAATGGGCAAGAGCGCGGACGTTGTGCTCGGAGACAACGTCCCGGTGATTTACAAACCGCTGCCCTTCGGGGACACAATTGTGCACGCAGCCGAGATCAACGGCGAATGCGATGCCGCCATCATCCTGGAGTGCGACAGCGTGCAGCGGACCCGCCTCAGCGGGCTGGAAAACTGTTTTCTGATCAACATTGACCATCACGCCAGCTCCAAGACCTTTGCCCACGTGAACTGGATCGATTCATCGGCGGTCGCCACCGGAGAGCTGATCTTCCGCCTGGCCCAGGCTGCGCGCGTGAAGATTACCCCCGAGATTGCCACCTGCCTTTACACCGCGCTGCTCACCGACACTGGCGCATTTTGTTACGCGGGCACCAATGCCTGCACTTTTGAACTGGCCAAGTGCCTGGTGGAACACGGAGCAGATCCGGGAAAGATTGCGCAAGGCGTCTATTTCTCCAGTCCCACTTCGAAGATGCGCCTGCTCGGCGCCGCGCTCTCCAGCCTGCAGCGTGACGGCGCAGTCACATGGATGTTCGTCAACCGGCAGGATATGGAACGCTGCGGCGCGCTGGACGAAGATTGTGAAGGCCTGGTCAATTACGCGCTGGGCATCGCCGGCGTGGAGGTCGCGGTCTTCTTCCGCGAGGTGGCAAACGGCCGCATCCGGGTCAGCATCCGCAGCAAGGGCGCGGTGAACGTGGCCAGTTTCTCCGAGCAGTTCGGCGGCGGCGGTCACGAATGCGCCGGCGGATTTTCCATTGCCGGTCCCGTCCAGGACGCCGCGAAGCGGGTTTTGCTCGAGCTGCGCACGCGGCTGCACGGCTGAAGCTGATACTCTGAACACATCCATGAATGACCGCACTCGACTGCTGCTTCTGCAGGTCGCGCTCGTACTGGGCGTGTGCTACTTCTTTTTCTTTTTCGGGCTGGGCGCGTTCGGCCTCACCGGCGCCGACGAGCCTCGGTACGCGCAGATCGCGCGCGAAATGCTGGCCCGGCATGATTGGGTGGTCCCTACCCTGAACGGCTCGCCCTGGCTGGAAAAGCCGGTGCTGCTGTATTGGAAGATCATCAACAGCTATCGGATTTTTGGCGTCGTGGACTGGGCCGCGCGCGTGCCTGCGGCCGCGTTTGCCACCACCCTGGTGCTGGCCATCTTCTTCTTCATGCGGCGGTTCCGCTTTACCAGCGAACTCGACGCCGCGCTGATCACGGCCTCTTCCGCGGGAATGATCGGCTTTGGCCGAGGCGCGTCCACTGACATGCTGCTCTCCGCCCCATTCGCCATGGCGATGCTGAGCTGGTGGACATGGCAGCAGACCGGCAAGAAACTGTGGCTGGCGCTGTTTTACGCGTTGCTGGGCGTGGGAGCGCTGGCCAAGGGGCCGGTTGCGCCCGCGCTGGCTGTGCTGGTGATTGGTGCGTATGCGGCGTTGCGCCGCGACGGCAAAGTTTTTCTCCGCACCATCTCCGTGCCGGGATTGGCCCTGTTTTTCGCCATCGCCCTGCCCTGGTATCTGATTTTGCAGCATCGGGTGCCGCAATTCTTCCGCGTATTTTTCCTGGAGCACAACCTCGAGCGCTTCGGCACCAATCTCTACCAGCACGCGCAGCCATTCTGGTATTACATTCCCGTCTTTCTGCTAGCCACCGTGCCGTGGACCGTATTCACCGTTCCCGCAATCGTGAATGCGGCTCAGCGCGCGATCCAGAATGTGCGCGGCAATATTTCGCGCGATCCAAGCGGGGTGGTGAACGTTGAAGAAGACCCGCTTCCTCTCTTCCTCCTCGTATGGACGCTCGCTCCCATTGTGTTCTTCAGTATTTCACGCTCCAAGCTGCCCGGTTACATCCTGCCGTCGATTCCGGCGGCCGCGCTGCTGACGGCCGACTATCTGCATCGCGCGCAAGGGGTTTCACGGCTCAAAGTTTCATTGCACTCCCTGCTTTGCGCCGTGCTGATGGTGGGAGCGCTGATGGCGCCTTTTGCGCTGGCAAAGCAGAACCCGCACCCGGCCATGCAGTATGGCATGTCGATTTTCGGCGCCGTCATTGCGGTGATGGTCCTGCTCATGGTGCGGCGCGAAGGGGTGCGCGTGTTGCATTTTGTCACGCTGGTGCCGACCATTCTGGGGCTTGCTTTCCTGCTCAAGCCGGCCGCGCCGGTACTCGATCGGGCCCTTTCCTCGCGAGCCGTGCAGGCCCGCCTGGTGGAACTGGGCCAGGGTGAAGGGCCGGTGGCTGTATTCCATGTTCGCCGGGACATCGTTTACGGGCTGAACTTCTATCGCAACCAGCCGATCACCTACTATGACGATGGGCCCGCCGATATGCCTCCTAAAGCTCCGCCTGGGCCCAAGCCTCTGCCGGGCAAGCATCTTGTGATAGCGCCGCAGGGCAGCTATGCCGAGGTGCAAAAGCAGCTGGGCAGCAGAGCCGTGGCTTCCATTGGCGATTTTCCCGCGCGCCGGCTTGAATTCTTTTTGGTGGGTGCAGCAAAATAGCTAGTGGCGCTGCTGGTTCCTACTGCCTTGGTTCCTAAGCCACATAGAGGCTTTGATTAATTGGAAAAGCGAGGCTAGACTCTTAAATCGCCGCCTCTTACCGTAAGAGTAGTGCGGACAGGGATGTTCATGGGCCTTCATACCCCGATCGAGACACACCGGACACATCACCCCTTTGGCGTGGAGATACTGGACCTAAGGCATTTCAGCTCTCACCACCTGCGCCCCCTGCTGGAGCAGGAAACATTGTTGTGGGCGCAAATGATGTCATGGGACTATCGCCCCTCAGCCGAGATGATTCTCCGCTACATCGATTCCAAAATTCTTCCCGGCTACGCCGCAGTGGAAGACGGCCACATTGGCGGCTACGCGTTCTTTGTTTATGAAGGCAGCAAAGGAGTTATCGGCGATCTTTATGCCGACGATTCCATTCGCATCCAGGGCGACACGGTGGAGCACCGGCTGGCGGTGCATGTGATCAGCACGCTGCAGCAGTCACCCGGAATCCAGCGCATCGAAGCGCAGCTGCTGCCGCATGAATCCGGTGTGCTGAGCGCGCCGTTTCTGGCGGAGGGCTTCCGGCAGTTCCCGCGCCTGTTCATGACATTGCCGCTCAAGAACGGGCCGCGTCCGCAGATATCTTCCTTGCCGGACATCGAATTTCGCCGCTGGGTGGAGCAGGACTTTCAGCCGGCCGCCGCCGTCATCACCACTGCCTATCGCGACCACATAGATTCCGAGATCAATGACCAATATCGGAGCCTGAACGGGTCGCTGCGCTTCCTGAACAATATTGTTCGTTTTCCCGGCTGCGGGATTTTTGATCCCAACGCTTCATTCGTCGCGCTGCACAAGCCGACGCGATCAATAGCGGGGCTGCTGCTGTGTTCGCGCGTCCGCGAAGACGTTGGGCATATCACGCAGGTCTGCGTGCTGCCGGAACATCGCGGGCGCAAGATCGGCGAGTCATTGATTGGGCTGTCGACGCAGGAGCTGCGTACCCGCAACTTTATCGGCCTGAGCCTCACCGTCACCGAAGCCAACACCAAGGCCGTGGAGCTTTACCGCCGGCTGGGCTTTGAGACCCGCCGGCGGTTTGATGCGTTCGTCTGGGAAGGCTAGCCCGCGCTTACTCTTATCGGTGCATTCCCGCCCAGAGCAATGGATTAATTTCTGGTCACGTAAACCACTGACTTGAACACCGCTCCGGAAGAATCCTTCCCCTGCACCGCGATCCGATGCGTTCCAACAGCGAAGGGCACAGTTGTGTCCGCCGTGTTGGTGGCGGTCTGGTATTTGAGCACACCGTCGATGTACACCTGGGTCGCAACCACGGGATAGCCGGAAGCAGCCGTTCCGGTCACCCGCACAGATGTGCTGGTGGTGGATGTGAAGGTCGGGCTGATGATGGTCACCGACGGAGGATTTACGGTGATGACGGCGGATTTCGTCGCGGTCGCGCCGAAGTTGTCTGTCACCGTGGCTTTGACCGTGTAGCTCCCGGCAACTTTGTATTGATGTGACGCGCTGATTGCGGCGGCCGACGTTCCATCGCCAAAATCAATGGTGGTGGAAGCAATCGTTCCGTCAGGATCGCTGGATCCCGCTGCTGACGCCGTGATGGATCCGCCAACCAGAATTGTTCCGGCCGTAACGCTCAGGGCCGCCACCGGAGTTTGGTTGACCGCAGTCAGGCTCAGCGTTTTTGCGAAGCTGTGGGCCGTATTGTCCCAGCCTTTCACCTGCACGTTGTGCACGCCGGGAGTCAGGCTGATCGTCGTATCCAGGTTGGGCGACCCGACGGCGTAGATCAGGACATTATCCAGGTAGATCTGCATGGTGGTGACAGTATTGCCGGAGAAGCCGCTGGCAACGATGTGCGCCTTGGAAGTAACCGTGGCGCCGCTGGCTGGCGTGCTCACGATCACCTCAGCCGGCTTGATTGTTACGGAAGTGCTCGCGGTTGAAGAAGCTCCCAGATTGTCAGTCACCGTGGCGGTTACGCGGTAAGTGCCGGCCGTCGAGTACTTGTGCGATGCCGTGGTTCCGCTGGCGGAAGTGCCGTCGCCAAAGTTAATGACCGTGCCGGCAATGGTGCCGTCAGGATCTGATGAGCCGGCAGTGCTGACGCTGACGGTCGCCGGCGCATACGCAACTGCGGGAGTCGCGGAGACGGCGGCAATCGGCGGCCGGTTTGATCCGCTGATTACCACTGTGGCGGACTTGCTGGAACTTGCGCCCAGATTGTCGGTGACCGTGGCGGTGATGGTATAGGTCCCGCCTGCGGTGTAACTATGCGTTGCGGACGCGGCATTGACCGGCGCACTGCCATCGCCAAAGCTGATGGTGGTAGCGGCAATCGTGCCATCAGGATCGCTGGAGCCTGCGGTGGAGGCTGAAACTGCCACGGGCGCTGTGCCGGAAGACGGTGTAACGCTTAAGGCCACCGTGGGCGGCTGGTTTGATATGGTGAGCTGCACCGGCGCGGACATCTTGTTGGTCAGTGACGGCTTGCCGATGGCCTGCACAAAAACACTGTAGTTGCCGGAGTTCAATGCGAATGTTTGCAGGTCAAGAGATGTTACGGTGGTGGCTTCATCGGCCAGCCACATCAGGTTTTCTCCATCCTGCGAGGCAAAGACGCGGAAGTGGTCCACGGTGTTCATCTGGCCGGTGATGGTCCAGGAGACCACCGTGCCGGTCACGCTGGCGGACACCGCGACGCAGTTATCGATGCCGCTCTCAAATTCCGAGCCTTCTTCGTAGTCGTTCCAGGTCACCAGCTGAATGCCGAACATCTGCTTGGTGGCGGAATAATATTTGCCGGCTTCGGCCAGGCTCCGGAGCCAGGTCTGCCCGCATTGCTGTCCGATGATCCGATTGCTGCCCCAGGATGCCAGCGTGTCATTGAAGCCCTTGTACCCGGAGCCGGTGGAATACTCTGTCGGGAAGGTGAGGGCGGTCGAGTAATAGTTATCCAGGTAATTGAGGGCCATCGGGTTGGTAGCGGACACGGTGGTTGGCTCAACCCAGGAGAATGCTCCGCCGCTCTGTGCTTTGGTGAAGCCGCTGCCGTTGCGGAAAATGAATAAAGGGTTCCCGGCTACACCGGCCCGGACGCGCGTCCAGTCAATGGTGTATGCCTCGTGACCAAAGAAATAAAGCACCGGACGTCCGGCGGACTAGAGGTATGCCGGCGAATTGGTGTAGGTCAGCACAGCGTAGTTCAGGTCATCGATCAGCGTCTGCGTGACGTCGCACCCCACGGTGTTGGAGCAGGTCTTGAGCGCGCCGGCATCATGCATGATGGCAAAGTTAAATCCCGGATTCAGCTCCGACTGATGCATGAACGCCTGCGTCGCCTTGTCATAAGAAATAAAGTGGGAGTTGGATTCACCCCGGCCATACCAGTCGACGACCGCGCCATCCAGGCCCCGG
>DASTPO010000490.1:0-4330 GCA_035762225.1 Candidatus Angelobacter sp. | reverse complement strand
CTCCGCGGGCAAAACGACGACGAATGAGCCAGCCTGAACAACCCGGTCCGGAGCAGCAACCAGCAGGGAACGCGACTCCCGTTGATAGAACCCCGGAACCTGTCGGCGCAACGGAGCACGCCGCGAAGCAGGAAGTTGCGGCATCAGAACATGCGCCTTCAGCACAGGATCACGTTGCCGAGCCCCAGACCGACCCGGCGGCCGAAGTTGCGGTCACGCCAGACGCGTTTCCCGGTTCTTCGCCCGCAGTGGCGGTTTACCCCGATCGCTACCACGATTTGTTCGTGGTCCAGTTTTTTCTCACCGTTGTTATTTCCAGTATTTTCGTGATCACGTTCATCGTGCAGGCGTTTCAGATCCCGTCACCCTCCATGGAAAACACTCTTCTGGTCGGAGACTTTCTGCTGGTGGACAAGCTCCATTTCGCCGGTTTGCCGGGATCAGATCGCTTCTTGCCCTACGGAAAAATCGATCACGGGGACATTATCGTCTTTTACTTTCCCGTGGACCCTTCCCAGTTTCTTGTCAAGCGCGTGATCGGTCTGCCCGGCGACCATGTTCACCTGCGCGATAAGACCGTTTACGTGAATGGCGTGCCCTTGCGGGAGAGCTACGTAATCCACCGGAATTGGATTCCTGATTTTTACCGCGATAACTTTCCCTCGCTCGCAAACTCGCAGGAAATCGACCGGCGCTGGCGCTACCAGATGCAGAATTACGTGCACGGCGGCGAAATCGTTGTTCCGGACGGGCAGTATTTTGTGATGGGCGACAATCGCGACCAGAGTCTGGACAGCCGCTATTGGGGCTTTGTACCACGGGCCAACATCGTTGGGAGACCCTTGGTCATCTATCTGTCAGTCAAAGGCAGGGGGCAGGGTGGTTCCGATGATAAAATTTTGCATTCGGAAGAATTGGCCCACCTGTTGCACATGGCACGCTGGGACCGGATTTTCCGGCTGGTTCGTTGATCGATAAAATTCTGTCCCAGGAAACCTGTTTGTTCGCCAAAAGCACTGAGAAGAAGCCGGAAAAAAGAAAAGAAAGTTTATCTGAATCCATTTCCGGCATTGCCGCGATTTTGGTGTGCGGACTTTTCATCATGACGTTCATCGTCCAGGCCTTTGAAATACCCTCGGGCTCAATGGAAAATACGCTGCTGGTAGGGGACCACGTTTTTGTGGACCGTCTGTCAGCGGCGAAAGCAGGCTTCATGGGTGCGCTGCTGCCGTATCGCGACATCCAGCGGGGCGAGATCATCGTTTTTCTGCATCCAACCGAGCCGGGAATGTTCGTGGTGAAGCGGGTGATCGGTATTCCGGGAGACCGGATACACCTGACCAATGGAGTGGTCTATCGCAACGGCCTGGCATTGAAGGAGCCGTACCTACTGCGGCAAGGCACTCCGGAAGAGTATCGCGAGAACTTTCCCCGGGGCTATCCTGTGGGCGCGAATGCGGAATGGCCCATGGTGATGAGTCAGCATATTCAGAACGGCGAACTGGTGGTACCGCCGGACAGCTATTTCGGCATGGGCGACCACCGCGACGTGAGTCTCGACAGCCGGTACTGGGGCTTCATCCCGCGGGGCAACATTGTTGGCCGGCCGCTGTTAATTTATTGGTCTTTCGTGACGCCCAGCGATCAATACGAGCGTAAGTCCATTTCGGAGCGCGTCGGCTTTTTTGTGCACGTTATAACCCATTTTTTTGGCGACACACGCTGGAGCCGGATGTTTCATCTGGTGCATTAAATCTGATCCTGGAACAGGAAAGATACTTTGCCTTTATTTAAGAAAGACCTGACGAAGAGTGAAAAACCCGAGCGGCCCAAGGAGACCCTGCCTGAGTCGATCGCCGGAATCGCATCCGTGCTGGTGGTGGGGCTCTTTATCCTGACGTTTATCGTCCAGCATTTTGAGATTCCGTCGCGCTCCATGGAGAACACCCTGCTGGTAGGAGACCACGTCTTTGTGGACCGGCTCACGCCCATGGGCAAAGGGCCCCTAAGCTGGCTTTTTCCCTATCGCGACGTGCGCCGCGGCGATACCGCCGTGTTTTTGACGCCGAATCCGGCATATGCGGGAATGTACCTGGTGAAGCGGATTGTCGCTGTTCCCGGAGACCGGATTCATCTGCGCCATGGTGTGGTTTACCTGAATGGCGTGGCCCAGGCGGAGCCATACAAAAAGCCACCCAGCGGTCCGTACGATGCGTATCGCGACGAATTTCCCAATGCTCTGTCATCCGGCATCGGTCAGCTTTCGCCCGATTGGGTGGCGACACTGGAGCAGGATACAAAGGATGGCGACCTGATCATCCCGCCTGACAGCTACCTGGCCATGGGCGACAACCGCGAAAACAGTCTGGACAGCCGCTACTGGGGTTTTGTGCCACGGCAGAACATGATTGGACGCCCGCTGTTTGTTTTCTGGTCGTTTGACGTGCCGGAAGAGAACGGCGACCCCAAGCCGATCCCTGATCGGATTGCGAGCTTCTTGCATACGGCAACACACTTCTTCACCCTGACTCGCTGGAACAGAATCTTCCACATGGTGCATTGATGCTGTCAACGACGCGCAAAAAAATCGTGGCCGTTGTGGTGGTGGTGCTGGCGCTGTGCATCTTCCTGCCTCCCAACATCAATGGCGCGCGTTTCAGCAAGCGTCTGGCGGCTACGTTGAGCGCGGCGCTGGGCCGGGAAGTAAAGATCGGGTCGGTGAAGTACCGTCTTTTTCCGCGCCCGGGGTTCGACCTTTACGATTTCAAGGTGATGGACGATCCCGCCTTCAGCGCGGAGCCGCTGCTGATGTGCGGCAAGGTGACTGCGGACCTCCGTCTCACCTCGCTGTGGCAAGGGCGGCTGGAGATCGCCAATCTGAAGCTGACGGATGACGATGCTCCGCCCAGCCTCAACCTGGTTTATACGGGCGAGCATTGGAACCTGGAGTCGCTGCTGGTGCGCGTGGAGCAGGTACCTACGGCGCCCACGGCGCGCCGGCGGGCCGAACAGCGGTCACGCTTTCCTTATATCCAGGCCAGCTCGGGCAGGATCAATCTGAAGATTGGTCCGGAGAAGAAGCCGTACGCCCTTACCAACACTGATTTCGGTTTCTGGCTGGCTGCCGAAGATATATGGCATGTCCGGCTGGAAGGCCATCCTGTGCGCACGGACATGAATTTGAACGGCACCGGAACGGTGCGGCTGGAAGGCGACCTGAAACGTTCGCCCTCACTGCGCGACATGCCGGTGAAGCTGCAAGTGTCATGGGAAAACGCGCAGCTGGGTCAGTTCTCCAGCCTGGTGCTGGGCCAGGACAAAGGCTGGCGCGGTTCGCTGGATGCCAGCGCCGAGCTGGCGGGCCCTCTGGCGGCGCTTCGTGTTACGGCGGGCGCGGACCTCAGCAATTTCCGCCGGTTCGATATCAATCGCGACGCCATGCCCCAGCTGCAAACCCGCTGCCTGGGCGACTATACCTCGTCGATTCTCGCGCTGAAGTGCACCACGCCCGTCGGCGCCGGCGGCCTGGTGATTACCACGCACTTCACGCCGGGCCCGAACTATGATGTTTCGCTCACAGCCACGCGGGTTCCGCTCTCCATGGTGGCGGCCTTTGCGCGCCATGCGCGCAGAACGCTGCCGGACGACTTCACCGCCACGGGGGATTTCAGCGGCGCGTTTGGCCTGCATTCGCGCGCGGGTGTGCATGACTTCCATGGCACGGGGATGACGTCGCCGTTCCTGGTGCAATCATCGGTCGCGGACAAGCCTTTTGCGGTAAGCGCGATACGCTTTCATATTGGCCCTCCGGATACGCCCGGGCTGGTGGTTCCGAAGAAGAAGAAATCGAGCGCAACCAGCGCACCCGCGGCTCCGACCGCGGCCTTCGAGCCCTCCGCGCTGACCATTGACGCATTCTCCGTTCAAATGGGCCCCTCAACCACGCTGGAAGTCCAGGGCAACCTGGATTCAACAGGCTATTGGGCCAGCGGAAAAGGGATGGTGCCGATGGAACGCCTGCTGGCGTTTGGCCGCGTCACAGGCTTCCGCTCACCGGTAACCAGCGCTACGGCTTCGGCCCAGGTGGACCTCAACGTCAGCGGCGTTTGGGCCAACTTTGCCCCGCCCAAGCTGCATGGAAATGTGCACCTGCAAAATCTTGCGGCGTGGATCCCGGGAATCAAAGACCGCCTTGTGCTTTCCGAGGCCGACGCCCAGATCACCGATACGGCAGTCGCGCTCAGCCACATCAATGGGCAGCTGGAGCACTCTCCCATTGCTTTTACCGGCTCCATCAGCAGCCCTCTGACGTGCAATGGAGACGCTGCGT
>DASTPO010000489.1:0-2885 GCA_035762225.1 Candidatus Angelobacter sp. | reverse complement strand
GATCCGCGATTTACCGAAAATTTCCATCATTCAGGCCGCCGGGGCAAACCCGCTGGTCCGCACCATGCGGGAGAATGGCGGCCGCGAGCTGGTCCGGGTAAGCGCCGAGACTCGAGCGACGGCGATCAGGATCGGCAATCCCGCGTCATGGCGCAAGGCGGTAAGCGTGCTGCAAAACACGGGAGGCGCCTGTGAAGAGGTCAGCGAGAAGGAGATTGCGCAGGCCAAGGCGGAGTTGGGCGCGGAAGGCATTGGCTGCGAGCCGGCATCGGCGGCCACTCTGGCCGGACTCAAAAAACTCGCAGAGGCGGGCTTTGTGCAATCCGCGGAGACGGTGGTCCTGGTCCTGACCGGCCACATGCTCAAGGATGTGGACTATATGAACCAAGGAACGGGGCAGAGCCTGCTGGGCCCGATGGAAGGCGACAGCGACACCGTCATTAAGACACTGGGGCAGATCTATGCGCGGCATTGAAGAAAAAACGGCGGACAAGCCGGTGTCAGCCTTGCCGCAGAGAAGCCAGGTGCGGGTGGGGATCGTGGGGTACGGCACGGTGGGACGCGCCACGGCGGAAATTCTCTTCAGCCATGCGGAGGAGATTCGCGAGCGCACCGGCGTCTCCGTGGTGGTGACACGGATCTGCCGTCGCAGAGCGGCCGCGGGCGAGTCCGGGGTGAACGGTATTCCCATCAGCCCAGACTGGCGGCAGGTGGTGGGCGCGGAAGACGTTGACATTGTGGTGGAGACAATTGGCGGCACCACGGTGGCGCTGGAGGTGATCCGCACCAGCCTGGAAAGCGGCAAGGGCGTGGTCACGGCCAACAAAGCGCTGATCGCGCTGCATGGGGACAGTCTCTTTGCGCTGGCGCGAGAAAAAAACCTTCCGCTGGGAATTGAGGCGACGGTTGCGGGAGGAGTGCCGGTGATCCGCGCCATCTCAGAAGCGCTGGCCGCCGACAGGATTCAGTCTGTCTACGGGATTGTGAACGGGACGTGCAACTACATTCTTACCCAGATGGAGCAGCACGGGATTGAATTTGCGCATGCGCTGGAGCAGGCGCAGGCAGCCGGCTATGCTGAAGCCGATTCAAGCCTGGACATTGACGGCCTGGACGCGCGCGACAAGATCGCGATTCTGGCGCGCATCGCGTTCGGCCAGGGCATTCGCGCAGCGGAAATTCCGGTGACCGGGATACGCAGCATTACCTCAACCGACTTTCATTATGCCCACCGGCTGAACTCAACCATCCGCCTGGTGGCCTCGGCGGAGCGCACGCCTGATGGAATTCACGTGTCGGTACAGCCGTGGCTGGAGCCACGCGACTCCATGCTGGCCAAGGCTTCCGGAGCAAACAATGCGGTATTTATTGCCGGAGAAAAAGTCGGCACACAGATGCTCTATGGCCGGGGCGCGGGCGGCGGCGCAACCGGAACAGCAGTGCTCTCCGACGTGTTGCAAATCGCGCGGCAGATTGCGCTGCGGCAGACCAACACTACATTTTTGCGTGGGTTTGACGGCGGCGAACAGCTGCGGCCGGCGCTGCGGGCCAATCCGATGAGCTGGTTTCTGCGCCTGACAGTGGCCGATCGCCCGGGCATTCTCGCCCGCACCGCCGAGGCGATTGCCCGCGAAGGAATCAATATTGATTCGGTCATCCAGGAGCCCAACATGGCAAAAGACCGGCTTTCATTTGTGATCACCCTGGAGCCCACGCTGGAGTCAACGGTGCAGAGGGCCGTGGCGACGATGAATCATTTCGAGTTCATGAAAGCGCCAGTCCTGCTGTTGCCGATGATCTCGCCGGTCGAGGAACACGTTTAGCGGAACTGGCAACTCAAGGTTGGGAAGCTCGACGCCGGATTTCCGTCATTTATCTACGAGACTGACTGATTTACACGAGCTTCTTGTTACTTCATCGGCTCGGGCTCGGCGACGCCATCGGCGCGAGGATCAGACGCAGCGAAGTTCATTCCGGTCCGGGAATTGTGCATGACCGCCTGACCGCGCCCCATCTTCGACGTGTAATCACCACGGACCGCCAGGTTGTGGCCTTTCTTGCGCAAAGCATCCAGAACGTCGGGCGGGATTCGAGATTCGATGAGAAGGTCACAGGTGACCTGGTTGTCCGCGACGGTAAAGCGGGGTGATTCCATGGCCGCCTGGATGTTCATGCCATAGTCCACCAGATTGGAGACAAACTGCGCGTGGGCCAAGGGCTGGTTGGCGCCACCCATGATGCCGAAGCCAATGTGCTCATCGCCGCGCTCCATGAAAGCGGGGATGATGGTGTGAAACGGACGCTTTCTGGGCTGCAGGGCATTGGGGTGTGAGGCATCCAGCGAAAACAGGGCGCCGCGGTTCTGCAAGGCAAAACCCATGCCATTGACCACAATGCCGGAGCCGAAGCCGGAGTAGTTGCTCTGAATCAGCGAAGCGATGTTGCCATCTTTATCCACCACAGCAAGGTAGGTGGTGTCACTGGTCGATGGCTTGCCTGCGCCGGGATTGCAGTTTGCTTTAGCGGGGTCAATTAGAGCGGCTCTTTGGGCGGCGTAAGCACCATCGAGCAGGCCGCGAACTGGAACTTTAGCGAACCGAGGATCGGCGTTGTAGCGGTAAAGATCAGCGTAGGCCAGCTTCATGGCTTCAATCCTTTTGTGAAGCTCGGCAACGCTTCTGGGGCCATCTTTGTCCGGCTGAAAATGCTCCATGATCTTGAGCATCTCCAGCGCGGCCATGCCCTGCACGTTGGGGGGCAATTCGTAAATCTTCCAGCCACGATAGTCGATGGAGATAGGCTCGACCCACTCGGCGGAGAAGTCAGCGAGGTCCGGCAGCTCCATGGTTCCGCCGGCAGCAGCAGAAGTTTGAACGATGGCCTGG
>DASTPO010000488.1:0-3779 GCA_035762225.1 Candidatus Angelobacter sp. | reverse complement strand
TTCATTGCAGCTGGAAAAGCCCTGGTAGAGACGAAAAAGCACGAAGCCGTGGAAGAGGAGCATCAACCACTGCTGCAGCAGCACGACTACCACCACATCGGCTGCGTAGAGGGTCATGCCGGTAATGAAGGCCCACTTCTGTCCCTTGCGGGCAAAGAACCCCAGGCAGATGAAGAAGCCTGTCGCCCAGAGGTTCACAAACAGGCCAATCAACGAACCAGCGGTGCCGCCTACTTGAATGGCAATGGCGGAGGCAACCTCGGTGACGCCCAGCCCGCCCAGAAATACCCAGTTGCTGCCGGTTGCCAGGCTGATGGTATTGACGACCGAGAGACCGCCGATCAGGAATAGCCAGGTAGCTCCCTTGTGCAATGCTGCGGTGATTTCGGCTTGTACCGCGGCATTTGCTGTGGGCAGCGGGTCAGGTGAAGAGATGGGTGACAGTCCAGGACCGCTCATCGGTTCGTCTCCTGAAAAACAGATAGGGTGCGCAGCATTATGCATAGAAAGGCGACTTATAGCCAGACAAAATTGAGCATCAAGGCGATGTCACAAGGATTTGTTTGGTATCTAGAGTTCGCCACCCGAAGTACCATGGGCGCGCAAGCATTTGTCTTTAGCTTGAAGGAGGCCGCTGTTCAACCGACCTTCTCTGGCCACCACACCAGCACTTCCAACAGTCGTGAAAAATGCAACACAGGTTTGCTCTGGGGCAGGTCAATTCCGGCAGCCTGGGCCATGGTGTTGATGTCAAACTCCGCTTCGGCATCCTGCAAGAGCCATGGTTCATGATGGATATACGCGCGCAACACGCTGCCCTTATCCACGGTATAGAGACAGTAACGCTCGGTAAAAAAATATTCGAGCGAACATTTTTCCCGCAGGCGCGGAGCGGAGACCGGCCAGTAACGGGCATGGAAGTTCGCCGGACGCGGCTCCTGCAGGCGGCTGCTGGTGTACTCGAATGAATCTCCGGAAGACCGCACCAGCATGGCGGCATGGAAATAAGGCAGCTTGTAGGTGGCGCGCGCGCCGAATACCGCGGGCAGGCTGGTTGCGTCCAGGCTGAAAAAATAAACGCCCGGAACACCCTGGTAGCGGACGTAGGTCCGCACATTCAGCTCGCAGAACTTGCGCAGGAAAGGCACCGGAGGAGCCATGCGTCCGCGAATGCCGCTCATCCAGAACGGAGCCACGGCAACCCAGGCCTGGCCGTCGCGCAGATCGAGTTCGAGTTCCGCTGGAACCAGCGGCCGGATCTTCTCCGGCGGCATCGGCCAGTGGGCAAAGAGCAGGTCATGCCAGTTCTGCTTCATGAGCCACGGCCCGCTGGGCATGGCGATGGGACGGTGCGCGGTTTCAAGCAGCAGAGGATGCATGGCGACTTGAACATTGTAAATAATCGTGAAAATCTGATTGGTGGCCACGATCTTCACCATCGGGCACTCCACGCGCGACCTGGCAGACTTTTCCCGCGTGTTGCAGGCGCATGAAATCAGCGTGCTGGAGGATATCCGCGCGTTTCCCATGTCGCGCCGGCACCCGCACTTCAATCGCGAGCACCTGGAGCTATGGCTGCCGGAGATTGGCAGCGCTTATGTCTGGGAAAAAGACCTGGGAGGACGGCGGGGCAAGCAGATGCCGGCGGAGCAGTCGCCGAACATCGCGCTGCGCAACCCGTCATTCCGGAACTATGCGGATTACATGCTGTCAGAGAAATTCGCTGCGGCCATAACGCGGCTGGTGGAGCGCGCACAGAAAAGCCGTACCGCGATCATGTGCGCTGAGCAGCTCTATTTCCGCTGCCATCGCATGCTGGTTTCAGATTACCTGGTCAGCCACGGCCACACCGTGTTGCACATCAT
The DNA here is from genome assembly GCA_035762225.1 of Candidatus Angelobacter sp. Taxonomy (GTDB): domain Bacteria; phylum Acidobacteriota; class Terriglobia; order Terriglobales; family Acidobacteriaceae; genus Angelobacter. The sequence continues at coordinate 1,914 of DASTPO010000488.1, read as the reverse complement.
GGATGAAAAGCCGCCGAAAGAACACGCGCTGACCAGGGAAGCCCGGGTGATCGATGGCCGGCTGGTGTATCGGGGAGACTTCCTGCTTTGACGTTTTGTCTCCGCGACGCCCGGTAAGGTGGCTTCGTCCGGTTTGCAGTGATATTCCCTTGGCTGCTACCTTATCCTTTAATTCGTCGAATCTCCCGCCTAAGGAAAACACTGTGTCAAAAATTCAGCGCGCGATCCTGAGCGTTACCGACAAAACCGGTCTGGTCGATTTTGCCCGCCAACTGGCGGCGTTGAAAGTTGAGCTGGTCTCAACCGGAGGCACAGCCAAGCTGCTGCGCGAGGCCGGAATCGGGGTGAAAGACATCTCCGAGCTCACCGGCTTTCCAGAGATGATGGACGGGAGAGTAAAAACGCTTCATCCCAAGGTCCACGGCGGAATCCTGCATATCCGCGGCAACGCCGGGCACGTGGAGGCGGCGCGGGCGCACGGCATTCAGCCCATCGACATGGTGGTGGTGAACCTGTATGCATTTGAGAAGACGGCGTCGAAGCCAGGCGTGCACTTTGACGAGGTCATCGAGAACATCGATATCGGCGGGCCGTCCATGGTGCGCTCGGCGGCAAAAAATTTCCGCGACGTAGCGATTGTTACCTCACCCGGGGATTACGCCGCCATCTCTGAGGAATTAACCAACACCAACGGTGAACTGGGACTGCCCACGCGCTGGCGTCTGGCGCAAAAGGCCTTTGCCACCACGGCGGCGTATGACAGTGCGATTGCGGCGACGCTGGCCGCCACCAGCCTGGATGGAGTCGCACGCCAATTCCAGCTTCCGCAGGCCAGCGATGACTTCCCGGCGGTGCTGCGCTTTGGCCTGAACAAGGTAATGGACCTGCGCTACGGTGAAAATCCTCACCAGCGGGCGGCGATGTACTCTGACGGTTCCGGCAGCGGCGTGGCCAACGGCAAGCAACTGCAAGGCAAGGAGCTTTCCTTCAACAACATTGTTGACCTGCAGGCAGCATGGGACCTGGCCCAGGATTTCGACGAGATTGCCTGCGCCATCATCAAGCACACCAACCCGTCGGGGGCGGCCACGGGCAAGTCTCTGCTGGAAGCCTACCAGCGGGCCAGGGAGACGGATCCGGTATCGGCCTTTGGCGGGGTGATCGGCGTCAATCGCGTGATCGACGGAGCTGCTGCCGAGGAGATGGCCAAATTATTCGTTGAGGCCATCGCCGCGCCGGGGTATTCACCTGAGGCAAAAGAGAAATTTGCCGCCAAGAAAAATCTAAGGTTGGTGGAGGTCAAGGCCAGTGTGCAGAAGTTTGCCATGAAGCAGGTTTCAGGCGGCATGCTGGTGCAGGATGCCGATGTGCGTCCGCTGACTGAGGCTGATCTGAAAATTGCCAGCAAGCGGCAGCCTACGGCGGACGAGATGCGCGCTCTGCTGTTTGCCTGGAAGGTCTGCAAGCACGTGAAATCAAACGCCATTGTCTATGCGCGCGAAGGCCAGACGGTGGGTGTGGGCGCGGGACAGATGTCGCGCGTGGATTCATGCAAGATTGGGGCAATGAAAGCGATCTTACCTTTACAGGGGACGGTGGCGGCCTCCGACGCGTTCTTTCCGTTTCCTGACGGTGTGGAAGAGATTGCCAAAGCCGGCGCCACGGCGGTGATTCAACCCGGCGGCTCGATGCGCGACCAGGAAGTCATCGATACGGCGAACCGCTTAAGTCTGGCAATGGTGCTTACGGGTGTGCGTCACTTCCGTCACTAGATAAGAAGTGTTATCCCCTCGAAAAACCGGGGATTTAGGGGCTAGAATTAGAAGTGAAATAGTGGTTTCTGGCACCAGCGCCCACGCATCCAATTGTGAAGGGGTAATTCTCGGTCCGTCATTATGAAATTCAAGATAATCC
>DASTPO010000487.1:0-5882 GCA_035762225.1 Candidatus Angelobacter sp. | reverse complement strand
GATCACATTGCCCCCCTGGCTGAACGGGCGAATGATTAGGCTGGGAGGATTGGACGCGCCGGTGGTGATCAGGCTTGGCGCAGCCAGGCCTTCAACGTGAGAGGTGTCCCAGGTGCCATCCGCGGCGCGCGAGAGCACGCCGAAGCTGATGCCCTTGGATCGAAGCGCCCGGCTCTGCCCCGGACCAATCGCGTCGCGCTCCGCCTGAAGATCGGCGGTAATCTGCCGCGCCAGCATTTCAATAAAGCCCGAGCCGGACATCGCGACGGTCTTGCGCGAGTCGGCAATCGTCTGCAGCGTTACCGGATTCCCTCTTTCATCGAGCGCGCCTTTTGTCAGGATGGTGTCCGCGCGGTCAAAGGTGGCGAAGTCAAAGCGCTGTCCCAGGACAAAAACATTGTTGGCGATATCGCCGCCGCCGCCCACCACCGGCTTGTTATGGCAGCCGGAGCAGGAATTTGTGTCCGGCCCAGATACACGGTTGAAGTTGCGCGGAAAAATCAATGGATCACCCGCATCGGAAAGCGGATCGCCTGTGCCTTTCGTCTGCGGCCGTCCTCCGCCATCCTGGCTCGTCCACATGGCGGTAAAAACTTTGCGGCCGAAGGTGATTAACTCCGGCACCGGCGTCTGAAATTCCTGGCCATCTTCCAGATGAACCGGCAAAGCTTTTTCCTGACCGATTCGGCTCGTGGTGGACTGGGCGTTAAGAAAGAATGGTGCGACGGCAACTGCGGTAAGCACTAACCACTTGCGGGGTCCTTGGGGCATTGGGTCTCCTTTTAATCCCGAGCGCTAGCTCGTGCGATTTGCATCGAGTAGGGCCTGGGCGGTCTCCCTTTGCTCAGCGGGCAAATCGCTGGCGCAGTCCTGAAAAACGCCGATGCAAGGCGAGGCAGGAGCTCAGGATTCAGAGTCCTCTTCTTGCATTTAACTGCTAAAAAACGGACGAGTGGCTAGGCGCAAATTTCGTTCAATTTCAAACGTAAGGATCACCGGCAGGGAGCCGCTATCCCACGTCTGGGGATGAGTGTCTGATGGGTTTGGCTTGAGAGCGGGTTGTCTTACGTTTTACACAGAATAGCCACTATCGATGACTGGTATTGAAATCGATTTGGGAATTCGCTGGCATAAAAAGCAGAGCAGCTGCTCTTCCACCGCTGAAATCATCAAGCAAGGCTCGTTTCGATGGGCTGTTTTCGCCTGTTGTTTTCCCTTGCCTGAAGGACGTACCTTGTAAGTAACACAGTACAAATGTGATTAAAGACTTTAATCAGAAACTTTAAGTTCCTTAATCCTGCTCGGGCATTCTCTCAATCGAAGCTGACATCGCCTTCCGGGCAGCGCAGTTGCGACATCGAAAATGCTTCAGGTTCGTGTCGTCGAACTCCTGACTTCCCACGCGATGTGGCGCAAAGGTTCCCACGACTCCAATAGCGGGACCAGCCACTTTAAGGTCGGTATTCATCGCCGTGCGCGGAGCACTGTCCGTTCCGTTGCAGGTTCATACTAAGGAGCGCAGCCAAATGAGTCGCAGACACCAGGAAGGTTTCTTCCTGTCAGAGAACTCGTCCAAAGCACGCCTACGCGAGGCCGAGAACGCCCGCAACAACCGTGCAGAGATCGTAAAAGCATTCTCACAGGGTCAGGTCTCCCGCCGCGATCTGATCAAGTGGGGCCTTATCACCACTGGGGGCGCATTGGCTCCCATCCATGGTCTCAACCCATTCGTCAACAGCGCATTCGCAAGCAGCCTCAATGGCCCCACGGGTGCGCCGCCCAGCCCCGGACTCAACGGCCTGGCTTTTACCCAGCCCATGCTTCGTTTTGAGCTGTTGGATCGCAACCCCATCGCCAACTGCAACCCTGGTCCCACCGCAATGGCCAATCAGACTGCCATTGCCATGGCGCCGGAGTTGGGCGGAGGTTTCGGACCTTGCGAAGGCCGTCCTCCCGGACAGGATTGGGCACACCAGCGCTTTAACGAGTTTGCTCCTCAGATTTACATTGAAGCTTCGCAGGAAGGCGCGAAGGTCAACACCAAGAACGGCCAGAGCATTCATCCCAAGTTCCACCCGAACCTTCCCGACCAGGGTCCGCTGGCAATGTGGACATTCAACGGCACCATTCCACCGAAGTTGGCGATTGGCCGTTACGGCGAACCAATCATTTTCCGCCACCACAACAATCTCCCGGCGGACGTAACCAAGAACGGCGGCTTTGGGCGTCACACCATCTCCACGCACGAGCACAACGGGCACCACGGCGCGGAGACTGACGGCTTCACCGGCGCATTCTTCTTCCCGGGACAGTTCTACGATTATCACTGGCCAATCATTCTGGCCGGTCATGACAGCATCAACGTCGACGCGACCGACCCTCGCGCCGGCAGCCCGACCGATGCGGGCGGGATCAACAAGGTCCCGGGTGACTGGCATGAAACCATGAGCACCCACTGGTTCCACGATCACATGTTCAGCTTTACCTCGCAGAACGTGTACAAGGGCAACGCTGCCATGTTCAACATCTACAGCGCGCTCGATCGTGGCAATGAATCGCTGAATGACGGCGTGAACCTGCGCCTGCCCAGCGGCACCTCCAAGTCCTGGGGCAACCTGGACTATGACATCAACCTGATGCTCGCGGACAAGGCATGGGACGCCAACGGACAGCTCTTCTTCGATATCTTCCAGCTCGATGGATTTATCGGCGACGTGATGACCGTGAACCTCTGCTACAAGCCGTTCTTCGAAGTGGAGCGCCGCAAGTACCGCTTCCGCATCCTGAACGCCAGCGTCTCGCGCTTCTTCAAGCTGTCGCTGAGTGACGCCTCGCCCATGGTTCAGATTGCCAATGACGGCAACCTGCTCCCGGCGCCCGTCACCCTCACCCAGCTTGATGAACAGGGCATCGCCGAACGTTATGACATCATCATTGACTTCTCCCGCTACAACGTTGGAGACAAGGTCTGGATGGTGAACCTGTGCGAGCACCAGGACGGCAAGAAGCCTTCCTCCGATCGCACGCTGGCTGACGCGCTGGGAGGAAAATCATCCGATCCGTGCGTAGGCAAATTCCTGGAGTTCCGCATCACCAGGAATCCGGCCCAGCCTGATCAGAGCCAGATTCCCGCGCAGATGATTCCCAACCCCGATCTTTCCAACATTCCGGTGGTGCGCCAGCGCACGTTCGAATTCGGACGCGGCGCCGTCAATCCTACCGATCCTACTGATCGGGATCCATGGGGTGTGAAAACTGATCTGGGGACCATGCTCACCGCCGATTACGGCCGGATTGCCGCGGCGCCCACACCGGGCACGCGTGAAATCTGGACCCTCGTCAACGGCGGCAGCGGCTGGGACCATCCGGTTCACATCCACTTTGAAGAAGGCCAGATTCTTGCCCGCAACGGCAGCGCAGCCAATGTGCCCGCGTGGGAAAAAGGCCGCAAAGACGTCTATCGCCTTCGTCCGGGCGGAAGCGTAACTCTCACCATGCAGTTCCGCGAATTCTACGGAATGTTCATGGAGCACTGCCACAACACCGTGCATGAGGATCACGCCATGCTGGTTCGTTGGGAACTCGATCGCGGTCTGGTGCCTATGCCGACCCCGATTCCAACCCCGCAGGGCGTGGGCTATATCGCATCCACCACTCTGCCAACCGCCTTCAACCAGCCGTCCGGGGCCTCCGGCACCAACGGTGGTTCAGGTAAAGGTGGCAACGGCGGCGGCAGCGGTTCCGGTGGAGGCAGCGGTTCCGGAAAAGGCGGCGGCGGTGGCCTGGATACAGGCATCTCCGGCGGCGGCTCTGGTTCCGGCGGCGGCAAGGGCTCCAGCGGTGGCGGCTCCGGTAGCGGCAAAGGTTCCAGTGGAGGCGGCCGCGGCAGGTAATTGAATACAACAGCGGCGGGACGTACACCGGGTACTTCCCGCCGCTCTTATCACAACTGCAAATCGACCAGAAGATCCAAAGGGAAACTAACACCATGCGACGGAATGGTTGGGCGGTCCTGGCGGCGACAGCCGCATTGATCCTTATTTCTGCGGGTTATCTCACGGTGGGTGTTACTCCCGCCGCCGCGGATAATTCCTATTGGGGCGCAAATTATTTTCCTAACGTCCCTCTTATCACGCAAGACGGCAAGACCATGCACTTTTATGACGATATGCTTCGCGGCAAGATCGTCCTCATCAACTTTATCTACACCGAATGCGGCGATACATGCCCGCTTGAAACTGCCAAGCTTGCCCAGGTTTATAAACTGCTGGGCAATCGCATGGGCAAAGACATTTTCTTTTACTCCATCTCCGTCGACCCCAAGCGCGACACGCCAGCCGTTCTCAAGTCGTACGCACAAAAGTTCCATACCGGCCCCGGCTGGTACTTCCTGACCGGCAAGAAGGAAGATATTGATACCGTGCGTAAGAAGATCGGCATGGCCGGTCGTCTGGATGAAGATCCTCTCACTGGCCACACCAGCAGCCTCACCCTGGGTGACGAGCCTCAGGGGCAGTGGATGCAGGATAGCTCCTTCGATGACCCGCATTTCATCGCCACCATCATCGACAACTGGCTGACTCCCGGGTACAAGAGCGCGGCCAACAGCTATCTCAGCGTGCCCAAAATCGATCCATCCACCGGCGGCGCCGGGCCTTCGATGTTCCGCACACGCTGCGCAGCCTGCCACACCATTGGCGGCGGAGATGGCGTTGGTCCGGACCTCATCGGCGTAACAACTGCTCACGGCCGTGACTGGGTGGCGAAATATATTCTCGCTCCGGACAAGGTCCTGGCCGCACAAGATCCGATCGCGGTTGCCCTCTTCAACAAGTACAACAAAGTAAAAATGCCAAACCTGCACATGCCTCCGGCAGATGCGCAATTACTCGTTCAATACATTGAAGCGCAGACCGCCGCCCAGGGCTCAAGCTCGAGGGGCGACGACTCAGGCATCGCGGAAACAGATTCCACTAAAACCAGCCAGGGACCGGGCCGAAACTGAGCCCGCCTGCTGCATAGTGGGCCGCCCGACGCCAAAGATGCGTCGGGCGGTTTTTTGTGAAAGCCGACCCGCAAACCAGCAGAATCCAGACCTCGGCCTCAAACTTTTCCGAAGCAATACAAGGCTAAGGGCCAAAAGCTAAGGGCCGTCCTCCTGCTACAATCCCCTCTCATGTTCACGCGGCCGCCGGGATTCACTTACAAGAACAACGAACTGCACTGTGACCGCCTGCCTCTCAACAAGCTTGCGGCAAAATTCGGCACGCCCTTGTATGTCTATTCCGCTACCGCAATCCGCGAGCGTTACCGCGTGCTGGAGCGGGCCTTCCATCACGTGCGCCACACGCTTTGTTATTCCGTCAAAGCCAATTCCAATTTGAGCATTCTCCGCCTGCTGGCGGGCATGGGTGCGGGCTTTGACATTGTTTCCGGAGGTGAGCTGGAACGCGTGCGGCGCGCACAGAAGAAAGCGTTGAAGAAAGTTGTGTTTTCCGGCGTGGGCAAGACCGCGGCTGAACTCAATTCGGCCTTGCGCCAGGGTATTCTGCTATTCAACGTCGAAAGTGAAGGCGAACTTGATCTGCTTGCCCAGTGCGCCGCTGATCTGCGCAAGACCGCGAACGTCGCCCTCCGTGTGAATCCTGACGTTCTGGCGGAAACGCATCCTTACATCTCCACCGGCCTGCGCGAGCACAAATTTGGCGTGCCCATTGGCAGCGCGCGCGAACTCTGCCGCCGGGCCGCCGCTCAAAAGTATCTGCGCGTTGCCGGCGTAAGCCTGCATATAGGCTCCCAGATTGGAGACGTCTCTCCGTTCCATCTGGCAATGCAGCGCGCCGTTGACCTGGCGCAGCAATTGGTTGCCGACGGTCACAAGA
>DASTPO010000486.1:0-4787 GCA_035762225.1 Candidatus Angelobacter sp. | reverse complement strand
GACTTACAAAACCACCCACCCTCGTTTCAATTGCGTAGTCCGATAACGGACCTCCTTTCCTCTGACGCTGCAGCTCGGACATTAGAAGCTCGCAGAGCCCGCCAAAGAATACTGCCGCGGTCCCGCCGGAAACGCCCAGGGCCGCACTGCAGAGAGGAAAGCAAGGCCCATCCATTCCCGTGCGATCAGAATTGCGCGCACGTGGATCCATGGCTTGTCAGATCTGCTTGAATTGCGATTAACGATGTCGTTGATAAATGCCATTTGTCTCATCCCTTCAAGTCCAGAAGCATCATTGCTTCAGAAAAAGCCGCGTTGCATCAAACCTTGTTCGTGCCGGCGAACCATAACGCCAGAAACAAAACTTAGCGATTCCTGAGATGGAGTGTGCACGCGCCTCTGGGGTCCAGATAATGCAACCTTGGTGGCATGAGGCCGGCCAGATGGGAAAGCTGGGGCTGTCTAGTGGGAAAAACCTCACGCTAGGAGCCCGGGTGAAGAGCTTGCCACAATTGGTCCTTGGCTTTTGCCAGTTCAGGGCCGTTGCACGACGGTCCACCCAGGAGTCTGAAAAAAATCTCTTTTCAGTATTGATGTTTTTAGCGGGAACCGGTCTGTGTAATCTGACCAGCGCGTGAGATGACCCGGAAGAACATCAAAGCCGTCGATGGACAGAGGATGAACTTTGGTAATTAGAAAGTGGTTAAGCCAACATTAAAGTTATTAAGAAGACAATCAAATCGCCCTCTTGATGCCACGGCACCTATCTTCAACAACTCCCAAGTGAAATAAGACTTGAACAAGTAGAAGAAGGCGAGAGACAAAAAAAGAAGTTGGGTGATTGCATGAAGAATGCGAATCGCCCAACTTCGAATAGTTTCGCTCGCCTTAATCTACAAAGCGTGCGAAACTTCCCGGCCGCGCTCCAGGAAATGGTTGATTACAGGGAATGAAATTGTGTTGGATTAGTGCCCAGGATTTGCTCACACCGTTGCGGAGCAAGAAAAGAAATTCGGAAGTCGCGCCTGAACCACCCGGCATCCACTCACCTTGTCGCAATTGCGGACTGCCTCGGCGGCATTCACGCAAATGCAGATTTCTGCTCGGCGGTCTGGCCTGAAAAGGAAAACCATGCTCCAGGAGCAAGACTGGCCGCAGCTTAAAATTCCGATGACGACTACGCCGATGACCCTTGAGGGAGCATATCTGAGGGATGACGGGGTGGCCTGCGTAAACCCAACCGTCGCGAGCCGTCCGCCGCATTCTTCATCTGGGGTAGTGAAGGAGACTATGGGCCTTAGACGTACTAAGAAAAATTAGAAGAAGATTAAAGCTTCTAATAATTGCCCCGCAGGGACTTTCCGCTTACTTGCTTGTATGCAGATATTTGCAGACGAAAGGGGTTTCGCCGGCTCGAATTAGGGGTGAAAGTTTTTCTAAGGAAAGGATAGGTTGGATAACCCAAGCGGGAGAGCTATCCAACCTTCACACTCCGGCAAGCCCAGGGCAGTCTCGCAAATTCCTGTCCGTCGTACAGGGAAACTGCCACTGGATCTGCAGGAAGATTAAGAGCACGCAATCACTGTTATGCCGGCTCTTGAATATTGCCTGTATCGAATGAAATGAACTTGGTTTCTGTGATCGGGAGTCTGGACAGAACCAGCCCTCTTTTTGTTCTCTTGAGGATAACGGCTGCCGAGGTGCTGGTTGACACCTCGGCAGCCTGCTTGCTTCTTACTTAGGCTGTATCGTCACGGGGAACGAAGTGTGCTGGGCGTTGAGGACTTTCGCGCCCGACGTATTCGTTCCGGTCGTGGTGAACGAGCCGGTCTGGGTTGTAGTTATGCTGTAGGTCACAACCATGGTGGTTCCACCGGCCAGAGTCGGAGTCGTGCAATCAAGCGTCTGTCCGCTGATTGAGCAACCACCGATGCTGGTGCTTAAGCTGCCCGGAACCAACTGGAATGACGCCGGCAGGTTCACTTCGAACGTCACGTTCGGAGCGGTGACGTTGCCGGTGTTGTTCTTGGTCTGCCAGGTGAACAGCACGTTGCTGCCAACCGCCGGTCCGCCATTGTTGGACGAACCAACCGTCTGGATATCAGCACTCACCTGAGAGCCTCCACCAGAAGTGATGCCGGTGGTGGAACTCGCGGTGTTGTTGGCCAGGTTCGGATCAGTGTTCTGAACGTTGCCCAGCAGGTCCCTCAGGGTAGCCGTTGCAGAATTGGTGATGGCAGAGGTGCCGGCGGCGACGGTCACTTTCACCGTGGCGCTGGTACCCGCGTGCATACCGCCAAGAGTGCAGCTGAATGCGCTGCCCAGAACGCTGCAAGCGCCTTGGGTCGTGGTGAACGACACCAGAGGAGCCGGCAGATTATCTGCCAGGGTCACGTTCGGAGCATCGCCCGGACCCAGGTTTGAAACACCGATCGTGAAGGTCACAAATGAGCCGGGGTTGACACTCGACGGCGAGCTCATAGAGACCGCGAGATCCTGGATGTTCGGGACCACCGGCGTTACCGCATTCGAGGGCAGCGAGAAAGAGCTGTTCCCGGCCGCGTTGGTTGCCGTGACCACGAAGTTATAGAGCGAGCCATTCGCCAGGCCGGTGAAGTTCACGCCTGTCGCTGGTGCCGCAACCGTAACGTTTCCGGCCGAGGTGCTGCCGTTCAGCTGTGCAGTCACCGTATAGCTGGTAATCGGCAGTCCGCCATTGCTGGAAGGTGCTGACCATGCTACCTGGGCTGACGCATTCCCTGCTGTTGCAACTACGCCGGTCGGGGCTCCGGGAGGCGTGGGCACAAACGCGGTAAAAGCGGCAGTGGGTATGGAGAATTGGCTCGTACCAAAAGAATTGGTGGACGCAACCATGAACTCCACTGCCGTCCCAAGTGGCAACCCAGTGATCTGAACCACGTTCGGGGGAACGCCGTTCGCCGCCGGACCCACCACTGTGTCTGGAATAACCAGCGTGGTCCCGTCAGCTGCCAGCACGGTGCGAACCAGGAAGCCGCTGACCTTCTGCCCGTTTGAACCCGGGATCCAGCCTACGTTCGCGGCGCCGGCAAGCGCGCCGGGAGGTGTCGCGTTCGATGCCGTCACACTCGTTGGTACCGCTGCGGGAGCTCCGGCCGGCGGCTGCGGAACAATCTTGTAGATTGCCGCGGCGCCGTTGATCGAGCCCTGGGTGCAATCGACGCCCGCGTATACGGTTTCATTTGCCAGGTCCGTCGTGTCGATGGTGGAACCAACCAGGAAGCAGAAGGTGCCGCCAAATGACGGAGTGATGGAAATGTTATTTACGTCGGTCGCGTTGATGATCCTGGCCATTCCGCTGAGCGTGGCTGCATACAGCGCATTTCCAGGGAAGGTTGTGTTGGGACCGTTGTAAGTAAAGTCGCTGACGATACCTGCCTGGGGGCCAGGTACAAAGGCGCCCAGAATTTCAGTTCCGATGCCCTGGGCTGAAGTCGGTCCGCAACGCAGATTGCCGTTGGCCGGCGTCAGGCACTGGTCGGCATTGTCTTTGAACCACGGACTGATGTTGTCCGCGCCAAAGAGCGTGTGACCGATCCAGGCCATACCAAACGTATGACCTGCAGCTCCGCCGGCGCCAAGCCGGGCGTCAGCAGCGAAGATCGGAACATCAATACTGGCGCAGTCCGCGTCATTGGTTGGATCAAAGGTCGCCGGATTGGGGATGCGCGCGATTGTTCCATTGCGGGCCCAGCCGACGTACAGATTGCCATCCGGACCCAGTGTCGCCGAAGTCATGGTTTCGGGAATCGCACCGGTGCGCGGATCAGTTACTACCGGGCAGCCGCCCGCGGCATTTCTGGTGCCCTGGTTGCCCATCAGCGATTGAACATGGATGGGGTCAATTGATCCCTGTCCATTGTCGCCACTGGGAATGTAATGCAGGCGGATGACGCCATTCGCAGTACGCGGAATATCTGCCGCGTAAATCGTGTTGGTTGAGGCGTCATAGGTCGCTTGCATTGGTGCAAACGCGCCTGCCTGAATGGCGCCCACGCAGGTCAGAATGTTGTTGTTGAAACGCCCGATTCCGGGCGCCGGCTGCGTCAGGTTCGGATCGTCGATCTCAGGGTCAATGCGGCAGAAGCCGTTGCTGGCGTCACCGTACCACAGGTGCCGTACCGGCTGGCCGGTAAACTGGCTGATCGCCGTTCCTTGCAGGATCACACCTGACGCGGGAAGGGTCACCGAGGACAACCCGAATTGGGCAAAGTCCTGGGTTCCGGCCCACAGCGTGGTTGTGGTCGGCACGTTGAGTTGCGTTACGTTTTGCGCGCTTGCCGTAACGGCGAACGCAAGAAGGAGCGTGACACACAGCAAACCAAGGCACATGGACAACTTGCGGGCTGTAGGCTGCGAATACTGTGTTTTTGTGTTTCTCATAGATATCCGTCTTTCCCGTCCAGAAGCTAGGCTTCGGGAACGATTGCAATGGAGTCAGCTGCAGGTCTGCCGCCTCGTGGCCGAGCATCCGCGCATGCCTTCTCATGGGCGTTCTTCAGGGACGCACAGTTGCATGGCGCAACCATGTGCCAGTCTTGTTGTTCTACAAAGGAAAGGAAGACGCGACCTTGGGAGCGTAAAAACGAGCAGGGACCGCTGCCAGCCTAACCCTTGTGGAGCCGAGCTTTCGTCAAAGTCTGGTTTTCGGAGAAAGAGAGAATGGGAGCACTCCTACGCCAGCCTTGTCGTTCAGCTACCAACTAGCGCCGTGCCCGATTTACCGTCGATTTGGTAGGAAAGTATCT
>DASTPO010000485.1:0-28438 GCA_035762225.1 Candidatus Angelobacter sp. | reverse complement strand
GAGTCCACTAAAAAAGGCAAAGGCAAAATGCCCGCCTATGAAAGCAAACTCACTGACGACCAGATCAAGGACCTGGTGAAATTTATTCGCGGGCTTGGCAAGGGAAAGTAGTTCGCGGACCACGGCGGAGATCTGCTTCAGATTGCGCCCTTGTGGTGGGTGATTTGGCATTGCGTGTGCCAGCTTTAAGGAAAGGTTTGCCTGACCGACAATGAACCTGATTCGGATTCTTCTGCTGTTGCTGTCAGCCGGTGCCTGGGCCCAGGCCGGCGGCGCTGCGCATGGGAGTCCCGCGCTGCCAGCAGATAAAGCGGCCTCCGGCAACGAGGCTTGCGTAACGTGCCATACCGATGTAGCAGACAAGATAAAGACCCATGTCCATGGATCTCTTGGCTGCCAGAGCTGCCACCAGCGCCATGAGGAATATCCCCACCCTGAGGGCGTACCCAAGCCGGCATGCGCCACCTGCCACGCCAACATGGCCCGGGATTACGCGCGCAGCATCCATGGGCAGGCTGCCAGTCACGGCAATGGATCGGCGCCTGACTGCGCCACCTGCCACGGTTCAGCGCATGAGCTGGAAAGCGCCAAGACAGCCAAATTCCGCGCAGCGGTGCCCGACCTCTGTGGCGCCTGCCACTCCGATGTTTCCGATCAATATCAAGACAGCGTTCACGGCCAGGCGGTGAAGCGCGGCGTGATGCAGGCCGCGGTTTGCACTGACTGCCATGGCGAGCACTCGATTCTGCCGCCCAGCGACTCGGCATCGTCGGTCCATCGCAGCCACATACGCGAAACCTGCGCCGGCTGCCACAATGACGTTCGCCTCACCAGGCGCTTCGGACTTCCCGCGGACCGCATCGTGAGTTTTGACGCATCCTTCCACGGGCTTGCCGCCAAGTCCGGGGCTGAAACCGTTGCCAACTGCGCCAGTTGCCATGGCGTGCACAATATCCGCGCCTCAACTGATCCGAAATCCACCATCTACCCAGCCAATTTGGCGGCAACATGCGGTCACTGCCATACCGGGGCCGGCAAGCGTTTTGCCCTTGGACGCATTCACATGGTGCAGGGCGAGGGCGAGCCGGCGGCGTTGCGCTGGGTGCGCTATATCTATTGGGCCATCATTCCGCTCACCATCGGCTTTATGTTTCTGCACAACTTCGGCGACTGGCTGCGCAAACTGCGCCGGCTGCGCTTCGTAGCCCAAGCCGGAGAAGCGCCGCGTGCCTACCGAAATGATTCCTTGCGCACATTGCCGCTGGAGCGGATTGAGCATGCGTTGCTGGTGCTGTCTTTTGCTGTCCTGGCCTGGACGGGGTTTGCGCTGAAATACCCTGACCACTGGTGGGCGCGCCCTCTCCTGCTGTGGGAATCGTCGCGCTCCATGCGCGGCATGATCCACCGCAGTGCGTCAGTGGTTTTTATGGCGGCGGCATTGGCTCACATTCTCTCCCTGGCCCTGAGCCGCAGGTTGCGGGATCACTGGCGTACGCTCTGGCCCACGTGGCGCGATTTTCGCGAAGCGCCGGCGAACTTCCTTTACAATCTCGGCCTGCTGAGGCAAGACCCAGGACGGTCGGCGCATAGCTACATTGAAAAAGCCGAGTACTGGGCGCTGGTATGGGGCTCCGTGGTAATGATGGTCACCGGAATATTGCTTTGGGGTGACACGCTTGCTCTTAAATTCTTGCCTAAGTTGGTTTTGGATGTAGCGACCTCAGTCCACTTCTATGAGGCCGTTCTGGCAACACTGGCGATTGTTGTCTGGCACTTCTATTTCGTGATTTTTGACCCTGATGTTTATCCCATGGATTCGGCGTGGTTGACGGGACGATCACCCCGCAGAGAAGCCGGTCCGCAGCACCAACAGTAGTCATGAGGAGCGTGGCGTGAAGACCTTGCGTGGATGGCTGTCACCGCTGTTGTATCTGTCGAATAACTGGATCAGCCTGCTGGGCGTAATCGTGGTAACAGCTGCCACGGTCACATGGATGGTTTTTTTGCCGCTGACGCTCCGCGGCGGCACCATGCACCCCTATTTCGGGATGGTGGTCTACCTCATGCTTCCCGGAATCTTCATCGGAGGTCTGCTTTTAATTCCGGCCGGCATTTATTTGAAGCGCCGGCGCGAGCGCAAGAGTGGCCTGCTGCCCAGCGACTTCCCGCCGCTCGATTTTCAACATCCTGAGCTGCGCAAGCTTTCGATCTTCGTGATCGTGACCACATTCATCAACATCATCATCGCCAGCCAGTTTTCCTACAGCGCGGTGCGCTATATGGATACGGTGGCCTTCTGCGGACAGACCTGCCATGTTGTTATGCAGCCGGAGTTCACGGCCCACCAGCGATCGCCGCATTCGCGCGTGGAATGCGTGAATTGCCATATCGGTCCCGGCGCTTCATGGTTCGTGCGCAGCAAGCTGTCAGGAGCTGGCCAGGTGCTTGCCGTCATGCTGAACAATTATCCCCGGCCCATTCCCGCTCCGGTGCGAAATCTGCGGCCTGCGCGCGAAACCTGCGAGACCTGCCACTGGCCGCAGAAGTTCGACGAAGATCGGCTGCGTGATATCGCGTCCTATGCCGAGGACGAACAGAACACTCTCAGCCATACAGTCCTCATGCTGCATCTGGGAGGCGGGCCAAGCCGGGTGGGAATCCACGGCCGGCATCTGGGAGAAGGCGTTACAGTTCGCTACTATGCTTCGGACGAAAAGCGCCAGACAATTCCCTGGGTTGAATACACCTCCGGGGGTAAGACAACGGTCTACGCCTCGGGCAACGCGAAGCCCGATCCGTCCCAGCTTCGCACCATGGATTGCGTTGACTGCCACAACCGGCCCACCCACATCTATCAGCTACCCGCTCGAGCAGTCGATCAGGCGATCGGTAACGGTGAGATTTCCAGCACGCTGCCGTTCGTCAAGAAGCAGGGCGTGACCATTCTGAAACAGCCTTACGCCACGGAACAGGAAGCCGTTGCCCGCATTCCGGCAGCCCTGGATGATTTTTACCGCAACAATTATCCGCAGATTTACGCGCAGCGGCACGACGAGGTAACCAAGTCGGCGAACGCGCTTTTGGCGGTCTTTCAACACAATGTCTTTCCCGCGATGAAAGTCACCTGGGGCACCTATCCGAATAACCTTGGGCATACCGATTTTGACGGCTGCTTCCGCTGCCATGATGAGCAGCATGCCGCCAGGGATGGCAAGACGATTACCCAGGATTGCGGCGCTTGCCACAACATCCTGGCTTCGGACGAAAAGAACCCCAAGATCCTTACCGATCTGGGTCTGGCTCCTGCGTCGAAATAGGGCTTAGTTTTTCCCCGGCTGCGCGGGACGGGTGTTATCGGCGGAAATGGCGCTTTCGCCCTTTTCCAGCAACTGGTAGGCCTGCGCGACGGTAAGATCGTCGCTGACTCGCCGGAAATCAGTAAAACGCTGGAGCTGTTTCACGTTGATGGTCTTGAAAACCACGGCGTGCCCGCTCATTCTCACGTCGAGTGAAACCACTTCCCAGTGATCTTCCCCGACTTTCTTCTGCTGCACAGAGAAAGTGCCGCCTTTGTTCAATCGTCCCAGAAGGCCCCACCCGAAAACAACGTCTTCGAACAGCGAGCCATCCATGCGGCTCAGGCGGCCGCCGGCGCGGTCAATCCACATTTTGCCGCTGAGCGATCGAAAAACCTGCAATTCCCGGTTGGGAGCGTCATAGTGAGGGTTGGGAAAGAAAGCAAGCCGCACCTGCCCGTTTTCCTCGCCGTCATACTTAAAGATGAAGGCGTCAGGAATGGCCTTGAACATCTGGGTCAGCTTATCGCCGTCGTCCTTGGCACGCTTTTCGCGTTTGGCGCGCTCTGCCGGATCATCCACCAGTTTCTTCATGCGCGCTTCGTCGGCAGTACGCTGATCCGGGGTAAGCGGGGAGCCGTTGATCAGCAGCGTTCGGGCTAGCTGCCCTTCCTTGGTTTCGATGACATCCCTGTCCTGGCTGCCTTTTTCATCCTCCCGATGGATACGAAAACGCCAATGCGTGTGATCGTTGGTGTCGGCAGCCAGTTCGTGCTTTACGATCTCTTTCACGTACTGGGTCGCATCAGATGGAAGCGGTGGCAGCGGGGAGGCGTCTTTATCCGCAGTATTGGCCTGTAGGGCGAAAACGGTGTTCGCCAGAAACAAAAATAGACCTGCATACCGCAATAGCCAACGGAAAATCATAAATAAGCTGTTCAGAGTGTCTACTCTTTAGACGCCGCAAGGCCGGCAGCTAGTTGCATTTTACATTGGCGAGGGTCGCCTGAGGTTTCTGTGTCACTAAGAACGGGAACGTCTGGCGGAGGCCAGATTCCTGTGCCGAGGGGTTGTCGGCTCCACGATGGCTGAAAAGAAAGAAAAAAGAGGCAGCCTTGCAGCCGCCTCTTTTTAATCGACCTCTTCGGAAAGGCAGTCCCATTGGCTCAAAAGCCGCGACCCTCGATCAAGACCGCTGTTCCCCTGGTTTTCGGTCCCGCTCGCAGCCGCGACATTCCGTCCCGGTCGACGCTTTACTTAAAAGCAAACTAACAGCCAAACTGACCAGGTACTCTGGACGCTGGAATGCCGTGTAAGTGCAAGAAAAATAAGGGGGTCGAAATGCTCAAAACGGAGGTGTCGCGAAGGTTAATGTTTACTTTATTGTAAACACGAAAAATTAGGAACGGGAGTGCCGCGAATGAGCATGCCCCTGCCTTTCCGGCGCACACCTTGAGTAACTATTTGATTGGCATGGAAGCAGCGTACACTAGCTGCAAATTCCTTGATTGATCTGCGACAGGCGTTCCAAATCGTACGTCAATTCTTGATTCTTGGCTGAAGAGCATAAACGAAAGAAAAGGTGTCAACATGTGGAAACCGCGTCCTGAAGATAGCAAACCCATGAGCATGAATCCCAGCCAGCCTTCGCAGCCCGTACCCCCACTCGCTGCCGCTGCCACTTCTACTCCCGTTGTTCCCGCGCCTCATAAAGAAACGCCGAAGCTCAATGATTCGCATCGCGCGGATGTTGGGCACATCGGCAAGTCAGTCCAGATTCGCGGTGAACTCACCGGAAGCGAAGACCTGTACCTGGATGGAGAGATCGAGGGCACCATTGATCTGCGCGATCACAGCCTGATCATCGGGCCGAACGGGAAAATCAAAGCCGGCATTACCGCGCGGGACCTGATCGTTCACGGCAAGGTGGAAGGCAATATTGCGGCCACCGGTCGCGTTGAATTGCGGAAATCCTGCACGCTGATCGGCGACGTCAGCACTCAGCGCATCGTGATTGAAGATGGCGCATTCTTCAAGGGCGCCATCGACATCAAGGAACAGGCCAAAGCGGAAGCGCGCAAGCCGTTGGCAGTGGCCATGGCAGCCGGCGCAAGCAGCAGTTCCAGCTCCAGTTCCACCAGTGCTGGATACAGTGCCTCACCGTCCGCTCAGGGTTCCTTTTTAGAGCCTAAATAAGGTAGAGTAAGGAGCTTGAGCTCCTCCGGCCACAACTTTAAGCGATGGTTCCGTGGTGCAGACCACTCTCAAGCCAAAGGGGCTGAGGGAGTGAAAGCTGCTCCGCGGACCAGCCGTCGCTGTATCGGGTTGGGCGACTTCATCCGCAGCCTGACCGCGTCCGGGGAAGAGAAGTTGTGTGTTCTTGATCTCGGCCCCACCTCTCCCACCAATATTGCCTTCCTCACCGAATTGGGCACGCGGGTTTATAACGAAGACATTCTGCGTGAATCGGAAGACTCAGGCTACCTGCAGAAGCAGGAAGACGGCTCCGTGCAGATTGATCCAGTCAAGTTCTTTGCTGAGAACCTGAATTACCCTCCAGAGCGCTTTGACGCCATCTTGTGCTGGGACGTGGCGGATTATCTCCCCGAAGCACTGGTCAAGCCCCTGGTGGACCGCCTGCAGGCCTTGCTGAAGCCCAAAGGGAACCTGCTGGCCTTTTTCCATACCAAAGACGCTGGTGAGGAATCTCTCTATTCCCGGCATCATATCGTGCAAAAAGACGTCCTTGAACTTGAGCCGGTACAGGGCTTCCGTCTAAAACGGATCTTCAATAACCGGCATATCGAGAACCTGTTCAAGGATTTCGCTTCGCGCAAGTTTTTCCTGGGCCGCGATAATATCCGCGAAGTCCTGATGGTCCGTTAAAACACCCTGTCACGGTAAATTTTACTCATGGCCTCATTGAGGACTTAGCACTCCTAGCTCTAAAAGTGGTATTGAGATGCTCACAAAGTTGATTCAATGGGGAACTCGTGTTTAACACTTTCTCCCTGGCTCTCTCGGCAAAGCGATTGACACGTGAAGGTTTCCCTTTCGAATCAATAACTTAATTTTCCTTGCAAAAATTCATATCCAGCGGCGTTCCTTGGGCAACAGATTGCTCTAGTTCAGTGTTCGAGTGAATTGGTCAGAATTTAATCCCCTGGGACCCGACATAGGCCCAACAAAGAGGTAGTAAAAATGTCTAGCAGCTTGAGCGTCCTTAGCAACCTGGGAATCCTGCTTCCCGCCGTTGAAAGCCAGACAGCCGATTACAGCAGGGTTTATAACGAGCATTGCCACAGAATTTATTCCCTATCGTTCTGGATGACGGACAATGAGCTGGAAGCGGAACAGCTTTCATCCAACGTTTTTTTGCGTGCATTTGCCGCGAATTCAAATCCTCGTACCGAACACATTGACCAGGCTCTGCTCTCTGAGATACGTGAACTCACCACCATTGGTACCCTGAGCCTGAACTGCAGCGCCACCGCGGAAGCGGGTAAGGTCTATGGCAACGTGAAGCGTGTCCACCTGGAGCGCGCCGTGGTCGAATTGCCGGCCACCGAAAAACTCATTTTCCTCTTCCATGACGTGGAAGGTTATGACCATGTCAGGATCGCCCGTCTTCTTGGCCTTAGCGAAAAAGAATCGCAATTTGGATTGCATCAGGCCCGCGTGCAGATTCGGGAACTGATTTCTCAAATGTCGTAATAGTAGTTGGTGGATCTCTCCTCTCTCCTTACTCTCCAGCCCCTTCGGGAAAGCGAAGGGGTTTTTTCTTGCCTGCTGGCAGAGAAGAAAATGCTCCCTATTAACTTTGGTAGTGTTTATTTATGTTAATTTGCGGCCAGGACGAAACTTTTAGCGACACACTACGTCTATTCTAGTAACAACATACGCAGTACCCCCACGTGGGCGTCGCCCCTATACCGGCGCCCACTTTCTTTTTGTTCGCGAAAATTTCCCGATTGAGCTTTGTTGCAGACGGAGTCGGTCCGTTATTGCCTACCAATTTTCCAACACTTCATCAAGGCGCGTTGCCTGGAACAGATTTTCCCTGCCGGCACGCTGCAGCCGCGACAAAAGGGCAACGATCGGCGTTCCGTTTGGTTCTAACAGGCCAGAATTGAAGAAATCCTTTGCCGGTTTGTGTGGCCAGGGAATATAAACTTATCTTGAGTGGCTGCAATGGAGGAGGGGCATGATGGATTGGAAAAAGACGCTGATGTATGGATCGTTCGCCGCGGGAGCGATTCTGTTTCTGACCGGGCGTCGTCCGGCGGGCTTGGCTGTGGCTGGCATTGGCGTGGCCACATTCGCCGCTGAACACCCTGAGAAGTTTGAAGAGATCTGGCACAACATGCCGGCCTACATTGAAAAGGGCAGCAAGTTCGTGGATATGGCCTCAAACTTTCTTGAGCGCATGAGCGAGCAAAAGGGCGGCGGCTATCGCAACATGCCGGTTGCCGGTGGCACCCGATATTGACGCACAGCGGGTGCGTCTTTCGCCAACTCTAAGGAGATGCGTTGGCGCTCCGCTTCCTCTATCTTCTGCGCGAAGCTGGCAAAGTCAGCGTATTTTTCCGGCGCGATGACCTGCACGGGAATCCGGAACTCGCGATGAATATCAACCTGCCGGGCTGATTGCACAAAGTGCACCGAATACTCACCGAACTCGCTCTTCCCGTTAAAGTCAGAAGGCAGGCTTCGCACCCTCAAGCCCTCCGGCAGGCGCACGTGGAACGTAGTATTTTCAAAAAATAGCGATTCAATATAGAGCGGGAAGCGCCGTGACGGCGCCTTGGCATACAGTGTGCGCAGCCCCAGCGCGGGTACCAGTTGGTCGATGTCGATAACATTGCCCTGCCGGGTGATGAACTGGGGAACCGTGCACCGCAGCGAGATTTCCAGACTTTGTTCGACGTCGTCCAGATGGGCGACAGAGCCCTCCACCATGGTCGCCCCGGGAAAGATTCGGAGCGCAAGCTGTTCCAGGAAAGCCTGCAGTTCACGCTGGCCGGCGCTGCGCAGAAGGCCGCGAACTTCCTGTGCCCGCGAGGCGCCCAGCCGAATCTCCATGCTGGCCAGCAAATCCTCCTGACGGAAAGAAAGCTCGGCTTTGGCAATGCTCTTCTCGCGCGCATAGGCCGTGGTCACGGCGGCAAGCGCTGGCTTCTTTTCGTCTTCGGCGAGCAGAGGCACGAAAAGAGCCTCTCGTGTGTCCATCCACGGCGGGACGGTCCCAAAAGGAAGGTCTTCTGATTCGGCATCAACATCAGTGACCTCGCCATTGGCATACCAGAACCGGACCAGGGGTTCGGTATAGCAGGAGAGATCATGGTCCCTGCCGCAGCTTCGGTCTGCCTGGCGTGCCAGAATCAAACCTGCTTTGAGTCCGGCGATGCGTGCCAATGCCAGCAGGGTTGACGTCCGGCTACCCTGCCCATTTTGCAGAGTCTCTTCCGCCGCGTTTCCAGCCCAGTCAGGACCGGTGGAATCGATCTTGCTCGTAACAAACCGGTATAGACGCCTGGCTCTTTCGCTCTCACTGAGCGCCTGAGGCAGCTGCAGCGACCATAAGGCTTCATTCACGCGGATGCCGCTGCGCGTGGCGTCAATCAATTCATCCCGCAGCCGGTCGCGGGACTTTTCCGCAGCCACAACGGATATCGTGGGGAGCAGATGAACTGGCGGCTGAAAAGATTCGGCAACGGACTGCGCAATATTGTCGCGTTCCCAGATGCGGATGACCGTGCCGTCATTTTCGCCTACCAGGGGCTGGGGCACGCCGGATACATCGCGAACGTCCACCTGTCCATCCGCAGGGGTAAGCAGCACCAGCCGTGAATAGAGAATGGGAGCCAGGAAGGACCCGAACGTGTGACTGGACGCGGTATCCGGAACCTGATCCGGGTCCGCGAAGTGCATGACGTACTCTTCTTCAATGGCGTCGCCGATTTCCAGGGCCGGCATGGAAATGGTGGCTTTTTGCTGCGCCAGTTCCGGCTCGATGATCTGGCCGGATGCTTTGATGGTACGAAGCTCCAACAGGTCCGCGCCGGCGGGAATGGAAACCTCTCCGTAACGATCAATGCCGTCCTTGCTAAGAGGGCGGGTGAGCCGATGGGTGTAGACAGAGATGCCGCCATCCACGCGTACCTGGATCACCTTATCTGAAAGCAAAATCACTGCGGAGCCGCCGGAAAAAGTTCGTTGCGCGGACTTGCGAACCATTTCCAGCCCGTTGCGACGATATGCGGCATAGAAAGCATTGTCTTTGGCAAAGCCGGCTGCCCTCTGGCTCTTGCTGTCCCGCGCGGACCCTGGATCCTCAGCCAGGTGAGCATAACTGCGCGCGTTGGGCGCCAGATCGTGCAGCTGCTTTGCCTGCAGTCGAGCGGCACTCGGCTGGTTGGAAAGTTCCAGTTGCTCCACGAGCATTCTGCGTGCGCCGCGGTGGAGCGGGTTTCTCACCAGCAACTGTTGGAGATAGGCCGCTGCCGCGCCATTTCGTCCCGCGTCAGAGAGTACGCGGGAATACTGAAGCGACTCCGGCGCGCATCCGGAGAGCTGCTGTTCTATCTTGCGGGCCCTGTCCTGCTCGGCGATGGAACTGTAGAACTTCACGGCATCCGCCAGCCGCGCACAGGAGGGATGCAGCTCAAGCAGACGACCAAGGAGCGCGGGTGCTTCAGTCTGTCCGCGCACAAGAGAAAAGGCCAGGTGTAGAGCCATCTCCGATTGCGGCCGCTCAGCCAGAATGGTCATTACATCCGGCCGCGCCTCTTCGTTCTGTCCCCGCGCCAGGGCGCTCTCAGCAGCCTTCAGGCGGGCCAGCAGGGCTGAAGGTTGCGCTACGGCCACCGCCTTCCAGGCCGCATCCGCCCGCGGCGAGTGATCTTCTGCCGCCGAGAAAAGCAACGCACTGACGTATTGCGCCGCTCCGGCATTGCCATTCTTTGCTTCCTCGGCTATGCGCTCCATGACTGTGAAGTCGCCCACAAAATAAGCCACAAGTTCCCGGACGTAATTGGCGATTGCCGCGGGAGGCTCGGCTTTTGCCGCCCAACGCTGGAAGTCGGCATGCAAGGCCACGCTAAGTGGAGATGCATCAGCGGTGAACTTCAGCACCAGCCGGTGATGCCCGGCACGCAGCCGAACCACCGCGCTGTCGCGGCTGCCGAGGGCCCCGTATCGCGCGTCGTGGAGGAGCGCCTGCTTGCCATCCACAAAAACTGTGTAGGCGCCCGAGGCCAGCACATCGATTCGCGACGTCTGCGTTTCGGTAAGCTCTACGTCGGTCGCCGCGTAGAAGATGCCGCTTCCGGACAGATATTCCGGCAGTGAGACCATGCCATCGCGAAACCAGAAACGCTCAGGGACAATGCTATGGTGCATGTCTTTACCGGAGCCAGGCTGCGTCTTCTGATTTTCCTCTAGGGTTTCAGGTGTCGCCTCGTTGGAATATCGCTGACGCGTAAGCTGATCGATATCCGGCGCCCAGCGGCGTTCGAAGTCAACGTTGTTGTATTTCCCGAACGGCCCCGCGATGCGAAAGTGCGTGAGCAGTCCGGCGGAGAGAGCGGCGTGATCCAGGTCAACCTTGGAGTTGCCATCAGACGCAGCCGCCACCAGCGCAAGGCGCAGGTTGAACGTGCACGCGTTGCTCATCGTGGCGCCGGAGCGCACTCGTCGCACGAACGAATTGAACAAAGCTGTGTTGCCGGCATGTTGAAGAACACGGTTGGAGGCAAGCTTCTGGACCGCCTCCCCGGATGGCAATGTGCAGAGACGTAATGCGGAATCCAGCACTACATCCTGCCGCTCCTGCAGTTCGGCCGTTTCCATGCGTACCACAAGCGCGCTAACGTTCTGTGGAGCGTGCTTCAGCCACGCTTCAGATTCCTGGCTGGATGAAGGCAGATCAAAATCTGACACGAATCTTTGCGCCACGGTGTCAGAAGACTTCTGCAGCGGACTGGGCTGGCGGGCTTGAGCGAAGAGCGTAGCAGCACATGCGGAGCAAAGAAGTACGGCAGCACAAACCCGGATTCTCATTGGGAAAGGCTCACCGTGATCTCGTTGCGGAAACTTCGTTCCACGCGCGAGCAGAACTGGCGGAACGCCGGATAGTCCTGGGCGCTTACTCGCGCTTTTTCAAACTCCACCCGGCTCTGGATCACGATCTCATCGCCTGATTTCTTGTAGCGCAGGTGGATCGACCCGAAGCTGTCACTAATGTTCTGATCGCGGGGCAGGCTGGTGACTTCCGCGCCGGCGGGTAGCGCAATGTGAATCTCTTCTTCTGTCGTCCATGGCAAGGGCAGAATCAGGTCCTGCGTGCGCGTGCTGGTCCCGGCCAGGGCAGCGACATAGGCGCGCGGCATCCACGAGGAGCTGAGTGAAACCACGCGTTTTCGTTCGAATGAATTCAGGGCCCCCTGAAAGTCCACACTCACATCGGTCGAGATTTCCTCAGCGCCCCGCACCGCCACCCGGTCAACCTGCACGGTAGGGAACACCTCAGCCAACTCGCGGCGGAACGTATCCAGCTGCAACTCGCGGACAGACAGGTCATGGCGGAGCCCGGGCGCGTCCTCGCCTCGAGTTACGGATGAACCCTTAAATTGAATAACACCTTCCGGTGACAACGAGGCGCGAATGATGTGCTTGGTGTAGTTGTCGGCCGCGCGGCTCATGGGCACGTGCCGCAGCTGAGCGGAGCCGGTCAAGCTCACTGTCAGGGCCAGCGCTCCCTGGTCTTCCAACGGAAGCTCGCGGCCGGCATATTCAGCCGTTCCATCCAGCCAGAGATCGTATTTGGGAACGTAAACAATCGCGTGGTTGAAGAGCGCGATGGACGCCGGCGCTGCGGCAACGTCGCCGAGAGACCGGGTGCGTACCAGGCCGATTTCTGCTTCAATGCCCGCGGCGCGCAGCAGCGCGATCATGAGGCTGGCTTTGTCCTTGCAGTCGCCGAAGCGGCGGGCATAGATCTGAGCCACCGGGTAGGGCTTGTAGCTGTAAATGCCGAACTCAAGAGCCACATAGTGGGTGCTGCGCAGAACAAACTCCTGCACGGCCGCGATCTTCTCCCTTTCGGTGTGTGCGTCCTTGATCACTCGCGCGAGCTCATTTTCCAGCCACGGATCAAGCGCGAACTGGGGTCGGATGAGATCGGCGTACCAGGATCCCAGCTGCTTCCAGTCGCCCACCGTGGAAACGTGGACGTACGGCGAGACCTCAGTGATGCCGGGGCCATGTGGTTCGCGCGGCAAGCCCGCCACCGCGTGGGCTTCCCACGTAAAGATCTGCCGGCCATTCTTCACGGCCACCACCGCCGGCTCGACTTTTTCCGCGTGCACAAAAATTTGCCGGGCTGCCGGCGCCACCAGGACATAGCGTTTCAACTGCGCCGGGCCATGGCCCGCGAACAGCACCAGTTCGCCGAAATATCCGTTGTAGTCGCTGGTGTGCAGCTTCGGGCTGAGCGAGTATTCCATCTCAACGATGTCGCCCTTCTCCAGGCCGGCAAAACGCAGTTGGCGTGAGCGCATGTCGTAATACATGGAGACGTAGCTGTCCGCAGCTTCGCGATCGCCAATCTCCTGGGCTTCCAGCACCACGCCGTCCTGCTTCCACACTCGCGCGTGAACTACTTTTAATTCCTGTGTGGCAGGCGAGTAGCGGACCGAGCTGATGCGATGTGTATCCACCGCCGCCTCAGAGCCGATGTGAAAAATCTGCTGGACGTGAACCCGATCAAGACCGTTCGCAAGCAGCTCCTGGACGCGGATATCCGCCATCGCCACATCTCCGGGTTCTGGCGGGTGCGTTCGCGCTGCCATGACAATTGCCGACGGATCTACCAGATATTCGGCGTCGCCTCGAGTTGCATTGGGCTGTTCTGAAACGGAAGCCGCAATCTGCTCCAGCTCCGCTTCGTGAACAAGATTTAATTGCTGATAAACCTGGGCGAGGCGCCGGTGAGCGTCAGCGTTTCCGGGGCCCAGTGCGAGCATGCGGAGCAGGGAATTCTTTGCTCCTTCGGCATCACCGCAATCAATCTGCACCTGGGCAAGACGAGACCAGATGTCTGGCTGGGTGGGTTGAAGGCGCGAGAGCGCAAGGTAATCCGCCTGGAGGTCGTATTTCAGATGGCGACGTTCGTGGAAGCGGGCCAGCAGTTCAAGTTGCTCGCGGTCGTCGCCCTTTTCGGCCACCACCGTGGCAGCCAGGCGAGCAGCGTCATCGAGCAAACCAATCTGCTCGTAATCAAGAGCGAGCCGTGCCTGAAGCCATAAGGGAGCCGGCCACCGCTTTTCGAGGGCGCGCAGCTCAGCCAGGGCTTCGGAACGCAAGCCTAAGTTCAGGTAGAGCCCGGCTCGGTGCTCACCCACCACGTAATCGTTGGGGGCAGCGGCTGCGGCGGCTGACAGCAGGTCGCGCGCTTTCTCCAGTTGCTGCCGGCCAATGTAGTAAACCGCAAGCCGCAGGATGAGTTCCGGATTATCTGGCTCAAGGGCCAGGCCGGCTTCGAGCGCGGCAAACTTGCGCAGGGGCTCGTCAGAGAATTCAGCGGCGCGCTCCCAGCGTTGAGCGGTGGGCGCCAGACGGGCCGCCTGTTCCATGTGATCGGCTGCCTGGGCCGCTCCGGCCAAATGCTCGAGTTCGCTGAGCGTCTGTAAGCTGTCGGGGTTCGCGGTTTCGACGGCCTGAGCTGCTTCTGCCAGCACTTGCCGGCGTGAGTCGGCCGCCTCATACCAGTGCGCGGTCCGCGGCTGGGAGGCAAGCCGAAAGACACGCAGGTCGTCCAGACAGGCCGCGCTCTCTTTTTTTATCAGTGCATCTTCGGTACCGGCCTGGCGGATGGTCTCCAGCATCTGCTGAAGCTGTTGGCGATCATCCACGTAGCCGCGCAGATGCCGCATTTGATCAAGCAGGGCCAGTTTTTGCAGCCGGGTGGCGACGGTCCATTGCGTTTGCAGGCGTTGCAGCTGGAGATCGTAAGGATTGCGAGGTTGGGCGTAGAGCGCCAGACAGGGCGCCAGAAGACAAACCAGCGGCATTTGTCGCAGGTTACGCATGTCTCGACCGGAAATCCCTAACTAGGGGAGAAAAACGAATGCCCCCGGGCGGCTGTTTGACCGCCCGGGGAAAATCGCAAATCACTTTGAGCTGACTTCCTCTCCTGCTCCGTTTCCCCCAGGTTTTAATCTGCCGTAGCGGGAGAGGCCGTCTTAACTCTTCATGATTGGTTAAGGTGGCATAAGTATCCAGCTACTTAGGATTTACGGACATTCATCGAATGACTTAGAGGGCCTGATAAAGACACCTTAGCCGGCGCGAAAAGGCGCACATCCCGCGGTTACTAAGGTTCATCTGACCTGACGAGAGCCGGAGTCGTCTCGTTGTATGGTCCGATTGGTCCTTCCCCTATTCCTGATATCAGGTTGCGTCTTAGCGCAGGCGCAACCGACGCCAAAAGAAGAAGCACATCTCTGTGAACCCGGCTCGGCGGTTGTGATGACGCATTCGACGTTTGCCCACGGATATCGCCACGGTTACGAACAGGGCTACCACGCTGGAAATACTGACATCAATATGGGGCGTCCAGCACGGGCAAAACTTTCAGAAATACATGGCCTGAAACTGGATTACTCGGCGCATTTCGGTCCGCGCAAGACCTTCGAAAAGGGCTTTCAGGCCGGTTTGAGGGCCGGATACAGCGACGGTTATGTGGGCCGCGCGTTTCGCGCGGTACACAATCTGAGCGCGATGGCCGACTCTCTAGAAACCGCGCCTTCTATCATCGATCCCAACCACACCTCGTTTGATCAGGGATTTCTCTCCGGATATGACGACGGTTTTGAGCGCGCGGGCGCAGATCAATCTTCCAATGGCCAGCTAGATTTTCATACGGTCGGCTGCAAGCAGGTCAACTCCGCGGGCGCCCAAGGCCTGGTGGAACCGGGAAGCTATTGCGAGGGCTATCGCCGGGGCTTTGCGCTGGGACATGGTGACGGCTTCTGGCTGCGCCCTACGACCGCCCGGATGGAAGCCAGCAAGTAACCCCTAAGTTGAACCTCTGAACCTTGCGCTCCAACTTCAGTACATGTACCCTGACAAGGAATGGGCTTGGGCTGAGGTTCATGATACTTTCAGATCGGGCAGGCCATTTTTTGCTTACAATGCACAATTAACACGCCACGGTCTTGGAGGAGTATTGATGAAAGCAGGCGCATCGAAGAGAACGATCCGCATTGCTGTGGTGGAGAGCGATCCGCTGCGGTTCATAGGCTTGAAGTCTCTGTTTGACACCGAGACGGATCTGGAACTCGTCTCCTGCAGTCTGGCGGAGCTCGGCCCGCGCAAGGATATCGACCTTGTTTTGCTGGGTACGCGCGCTGGACAGAACCTGTTTGACGTGATGGCCGGCCTCAAGGCCGCGCGTCCCGATCTGCGCATTATTGTCACCGGCAGCGGCGCCGATGACGAGACCATTCTGAAAGCGCTGGCCGCCGGTGCCAAGGGCTACGTGGATGAAGCAGCTTCCCCCGCGGAATTTATCCAGGCCATGCGCATTGTGCACCAGGGGTCAGTGTGGGCTCCCCGGCGCGTGCTCTCGATTTTCATCGAGCGCGTGACCTCCTCTCCGGGACGCATCTTTCCCGCAGGCCGTGTCACCTTTACTGACCGCGAAAAGGAAGTGCTGGAACTGCTGGTGGTGGGGCGTTCCAACAAAGAGATTGGCAGTGTGCTGGGCATTGAAGAACGTACAGTAAAAGCCCACGTAGCCAAACTCATGCGCAAGGTGGGCGTGCAAAACCGCATTGCACTTTCAGTGCATGCGATTACACACTCGCTGGTCACGTCTTCGAAATAACCCGGCTTTTTGAGTTTTGGCCCGGCAGGGAAACCTCG
This sequence comes from Candidatus Angelobacter sp., assembly GCA_035762225.1. Lineage (GTDB taxonomy): Bacteria > Acidobacteriota > Terriglobia > Terriglobales > Acidobacteriaceae > Angelobacter. Next base: position 12,215 of record DASTPO010000485.1, on the reverse strand, counting down.
CCGGGCTTTCCTTTTGCCTGGCCGGAGGACAATTGCGCATCGCAACCCTACAGCAATTGCCGCTCCCCAGGTACATGTACCGAATCGGCGATCTTTGAGGAACTCCGGTTACTTGTCGCAAAAACGGTGCCAGTGGATACTCTACTCACCTACCACAGAACCTGGGAGACGGGGTTGGATACGGTCACGAGGGTCACCGTATCCAACCCTTTATTATTTTTCCGCATCTTCTTACCTGCTCTCAGCGACTAAAATCATTCTGAGGAAATTATGAGAACACTGCTTCGTGTTGTGTTGTTTGCGATTACGCTCTCAAGCGTTGCTTTTGCTTCTGAAGCTGCGTCCAGCCGTTTGGAGTCGGCCGCGACGGTAATGAACGAAATCATGGCTGCGCCCGACAAGGGTATTCCTTCGGATATTCTTGGCTCGGCGAAATGTGTTGCCGTTATCCCTTCGCTCATCAAGGGCGGATTCGTACTAGGTGGCGCGCATGGCCGTGGCATGGCCACTTGCCGCATGGCCAATGGCTGGAGCGCTCCGGCGCCTCTCACCACGACCGGCGGGAGCGTTGGACTGCAGATTGGCGGCCAGGCAGTGGACGTGGTCATGGTCGTAATGAACGATCGCGGCATGCAGGCCCTGCTGACGAGCAAATTCAAGCTGGGAGCTGATGCTTCAGTCGCCGCGGGCCCAGTAGGACGCCACACCGAGGGTTCAACTGACTGGAAGCTGCGCGCTGAAGTACTGACCTATTCCCGCGCACGCGGCCTGTTCGCAGGCATTTCGTTCAATGGCGCTGTAATCAAGCAGGATGAAGACGCCACGCGCGAGCTTTATGGCCGGATGGTTGACTTCAAAACCATCCTCACCGGCGCGGTAGCGGCTCCGCAATCGGCGGAAGCGTTTTTGGCCGCGGTGAAGAAAGCTGCGGGGACTGACGTGGCGCCTTCCACACCTCCGCCCGGCTCGACTGCTCCATCCACGCCATCGGCGCCAGTGAATCCGCCTCCGGCTCCGACCCCGACCCCGACACCGGAAGCAACTCCAGCGGCGCCTGCGCCGGCCACGGACACAACGCCGAGTCCAACTCCTAGCCCGACTCCGCCGCCGCGCTCAAAGTAGGCAGCACTCACGTTCACTGCGAAAAATCGAACAGGGAGCCGTAAGGCTCCCTGTCATGAATTGGCGCAAAGACGAGATCAGTGCTTGTGGGGATGCGGGGTCGCGTCATGGTGATCATGGGCCGCGCCATGCGCGTGTTCATGCTCTTCTGCTTCTTCTTTATAAATTTGCGGGTCTCCAAGGCTTCCTTTTGCCGGGAGATGGCGGATGTAATGAACGATATTCCACATCTCCTCGTCCTCAAGAATCCCTTTCCATCCCGGCATGCCGGAGGGACCAATCCCATTCTCGATGATCCATTTCAACTGGCCGTCCGTGTAGTCCTGGACATCTTTGGTGGAAAGGTCGGCGACTGGCGGATCCATCTTGGTGGCAAAAGGAACGCCGGTATTCTGGCCATCCAGCCCATGGCAGATCTGGCAGTGATGTTGAAAATGCTCGCCGCCTTCCTTGGCCGCGTCAGCGCTGTACGCGATCGGGTTCTTTGTGTCCTTGCCTCCGATTGTTACCGCATGCTTGACCTCATTCGCCATTGAACTTTCTGCCTTGCCAGGGGTGCCTGCCTTGCAGCCGCAAACCGCCAGAACGCCCGCGAAAGCTGTCATCGCTCGTATGAGTTTCATCCTTCATTCCTCCATGTCTCAAACCGTAAAAAACTGATTATTTCGCAGCAAGCAATTCTAGGCCGACCTGAAACGCACGCCAACTTATTTGAGGAATCAGCGGAGGGAGGGGTTACAACCATTTGAATTATTTTTCTTTGGATGGTACCGTCCCAGTTTGTCTTCGTTCCGACACAAACTTGAATATTTTCCTGTCTGGCTGCTGGCGCGGTTGATTGGAATCCTGCCTCGACCGCTGGCGCGCGGGTTCTGCCAGGGCGTGGCGCTGTTGATCTATGCGGCCCACGGTCGCTTGCGAAAGGTCGGGCTGCGCAACCTTGCCCTGGCTTTCCCGCAAAAAACCCGCAAAGAGAATTCGCGTATCCTGCGCAGCCTGTTTCTAGGACTTGGCCGGCAGCTTGCCGAGTTCGTCTTGTTCCCGCGCTATACCAAGGCGAATGTCTCCCGCACCGCGATCTATGACGGGTTCCAGAATTTTGCTGAAGCCAGCGCCCGCGGCAAGGGCGTCTTATTTCTGACCGGACATCTCGGCGGATGGGAGATTGGCTCGTTCGTTCACTCCCTGAATGGCAATCCCATGAACATCGTGGTGCGCCCGCTCGATAACCCGTACGTCGACGCGCTGGTGGACCGCTATCGCACCCTGCACGGCAACCGCACCTTCGGCAAGCAGGATTTCGCGCGCGGGCTGCTGACCGCCATGAGGCGCAATGAGGTTGTCGGGATACTGATGGACACGAACATGACTCCGCCGCAGGGCGCGTTCGTGGAGTTCTTTGGCGTGCCCGCGTGCACGGCCACCGGAGTAGCGCGCGTCGCGTTGCGTACGGGCGCTGCGGTGCTGCCGGCATTCACCATTTGGGACAAGGACCTGGGCAAGTACAAGATCCACTTTGATCCGGCGTTGCAATTGGTATCCACCGGCGACGATGAAGCCGATGCCATCGCGAACACCGCGCTTTTTACCCGCGTGATTGAGCAGTACGCAACGAAATATCCTGAACAGTGGCTCTGGGTGCATCGCCGATGGAAGACGCGGCCGCCCGGAGAGCGGTCTTTGTACTAGAAAAAATGGCGCAGGGCATGTTGGCCGTGCGCCTCAAAAAGGGCAGGAGTATTGCGGGTTTCAATCTCCGATTGCCTGGGAAGTGGACCCTTCAGGAAGATCTTTTTCAAAGAATTCGTGGATATCACCGACAAAAGCCAGTATTGCCACCACCATTGAACCCGCCAGCCCGACAAAGAAAATTGCTTCGAGAACCAGAATGAAGAAATGCGCCATGAATTTATTCCTGATTCCATGATCATCAGTGGCGCGTTAAGACTTTATAAAGAGACAGAAAAGATTGAATAAAGGCGGATTATTGCGCCGTTTCCGGCCGCTTTGCGCCGGCCAACGGCAGGCCAAAAGAGAACACAGAACCGTGTCCCAACTGGCTGGTGACCTCGATGCGCCCGCTGTGCGCCTCGACAATCGCTTTAACGATTGCGAGCCCCATTCCGGTGCCCTGCACGCGGTAGCGCTGGCTTTGGCCGCGGTAGAACTTGTCGAAGATCATGGACCGTTCCAGGTCATCGATGCCGGCGCCTCGGTCGGCCACGCTGGTGATCAAACGGTCATTTTTTACTTCGCTGCTGATAAAGATCGGCGAGCCCGCGGGAGAGTACTTTGCCGCATTTTCCAGTAAATGCTGCAGCACTTTTTTGATCCAGCTCACATCCATCAGGGCCGCTGGCAATTCTTCCGGCAGCCGCACTTCAACTGGATGGTCGCCGAGCGCGTTCTTAGTCTCGGCCAGCGCCGCGTCAATGGCGTCCCTCATCTGTTGCGGCTGGATTTCCAGGCCCACTTCCTTGGCATCGAGCTGGGCCATCTCGACGGCTTCGCCGATCAGGCGGTTCAGCCGGTCACTCTCCTCCTCAATCACCGCCAGCAGGTCGTCATGCTGTTCTGCGTCCAGGCGTGCTCCGGAACGCAGCGTGGTGACCGATGCCTTGATTGAAGTGAGAGGAGTGCGGAATTCGTGGGTCACAGAATCCAAAAGCGCAGAACGAAGGCGCTCGCTCTCCCGTGATGCCTCCGTGCGGGTCAGGCGTTCCACTGCGCTGGCCCGTTCGATGGCGGTGGCAATCAGGCTGCCCACCGCTTCCACGGTGTCGCGTGAGAGCATGCTCCCCGAAATCCCAAATGATCCCACCGTTCTGGTCCCCATGCGCAGCGGAGACACCAGGGCCGAGGCCGCGGTATTTGTGATTGCTTCATTGCGGGCTGCGGCGTCGCGAAGCTCTTCAGCAGAAATTTCCTGAGCTTTGGGCCCAAACCGGTAAATCTGATCTTTGGCCGAGACATAAACGGCCGCGTCGCGGGCGTCGAATGTTTCGCTGACAAAACGCGGCACAGTTTTCAACAGTTCCAGAACATTTTCCGCCAGCAGCAACTGCTGGCTGAAAGTGTAGAGCCGGTCCACATCCTGCTTGCGCTGCTGCGCTTCAAGGGTTTGGCGGCGCGCCCGTTCGGAGAGATTGCTGGCGATCACCGAGGTAATGAAGAACGCAAAGAGCGCGACCCAATTCTGCGTGTCGGCGATGGTAAGGGTCCCCACCGGCGGCAAAAAGAAGAAATTGAAGCAGAACGCCGCGGCAATGGACATGGGGATCGCATACCGCAGCCCCCACGCCGCGGCTACAACCAGGATCGCCAGCAGAAAGCTGACAGCCGCGGTTGTAGGATTGACGCGGAGCAGTTTGACGTATAAAAGAACGATCAGCGCCACCAGCGCGACGCACGTAAGCGCGCGAACCGTAGCTTGACCAGCCGGTCTCACGCGCTGATTGTAGCTGAACCCGTTTGCCTGTGCGGTAAAGGAGTGCAGTGCCCAAAACGCCCGAACAATGGCTGGAGCACGCGGCCCCGGAGAAAGAAACCGGGATCTTCAAGCTGTTCCTGGGTTATGCGCCGGGCGTGGGCAAGACCTACAACATGCTGAGCGAAGCCATCCGCAGAAGCAGGCGCGGTGAAGATGTGGTGATCGGTGTGGTGGAAACCCACGGCAGGAAAGGCGTGGCAGAGCTGGTGACACAGCTTCCTGTGGTGCAGCGCCGCCACCTGGAATACAAAGGCACCATGTTTGAAGAGATGGACGTGGATGCCATCATCGCGCGGCAGCCACAGGTGGTGCTGGTGGACGAACTGGCGCATACCAACGTGGAAGGCAGCAAGCACAGGAAGCGTTACGAAGATGTCCTGGAGATTCTTGAAGCGAAAATAGATGTTCTCTCCACCATGAACATTCAACATCTGGAGAGCATGACGCCGACGGTGCAGAGCATTACCGGCATCCAAATCCGCGAGACCGTTCCCGACTGGGTGCTGGAACGGGCCCATGAAGTGGTGCTGGCGGACCTGACGCCGGAAGCGTTGCAGACGCGCATGCGCCGGGGCGATATTTACCCCGTTGACCGCGCGGAAAAAGCGCTTACCAACTTCTTCCGCGCCGGCAACCTCCTCGCCCTCCGCGAATTGGCGCTGCGGAACGTGACGCATTCGGTGGACCGCAGTCTGGAATCGTACCTGCACCAGAAACGCATTGACCAGAACTGGGGCGTGTGCGAGCGGGTTGCCGTATGCATCAGCTCGAATCCGGCTTCCCAACAGCTGATTGCTCGCGGCGCCCGGATGGCCAACGGCCTGGACGCTGAGTTCTACGTGATTCACGTGGAGACAGGCAAAACGCGCAGCGGTGAGCGCAACCGCGATCTGGATGCCAATATCCGTTTTGCCGAAAACCTGGGCGCCAAAACCGTGCAGCTCCGGGGCGGCGTAGTCTCCACTACGGTGGCAGATTTTGTGCGCGAGCAAAAGATCACGCAGGTTATTTTTGGCCGGTCAGCTACGCGCGGCTGGAAGAAATATCTCTACTTTGCCGCGATGAACCGGTTCCTGGCCAACGCGCCAACAGTGGACGTGCACATTGTTACCCAGGAATCCGCTTGATGACGGAACGGAGCCGGATACTTGTTGTGGACGATGAGACGCAGATTACCCGCGTGCTGAAAACCACGCTGCAGTCACAGGGCTATGAAGTGCGCACGGCCGCCGATGGGGAGAGCGCGCTGAACCTGGCTGTGGACTGGCTCCCCGACCTGATCGTTACCGATCTTTCCATGCCCGGGATGACTGGAATTGAACTCTGCCGCTCAGTCCGGGACCGCTCGCAGGTGCCGATCATTGTGCTTTCCGTACGCGGCGAGGAAAAGATCAAGGTTGAAGCGCTGGATGCCGGCGCTGACGATTATGTAACCAAACCATTCAGCGTGAATGAACTGATGGCCCGCATTCGCTCGAATCTCAGGCGGGTGGCCGCGACCGAGCAGGGCCCGGATGAGACGGTGGAAGCCGGCGATTTCTATATCAATCCCGAGTCTCGGGTGGTGCGCGTGGCCGGAAAAGAAGTCCATCTCACGCCCAAAGAGTTTGACTTGCTCATGTTCATGGCGCGGCATCCCAACAAGGTGCTTACCCATCGCGTGCTGCTCAACGCGGTGTGGGGGGCTGAGAGCGTGCAGCAGCCGGAGTATCTGCGCGTTTTTGTAAACCAGCTGCGCAAAAAGATTGAATCGGGAGAGGCTCCGCGCTATATCGTGACCGATCCCTGGGTTGGCTATCGCTTCCAGCCCACGGGCGTGCCGCCGGAATAACCCGTTTCCTCTCAATTTAGCCCTCCGCCCTTATAAAACATTGACAACTTCCTTAGCCTCCCCTTACGCGGACTCTTGTCCACTGGGGTGTTTGCGGTCTGGAGGGGCTTTATGGGTGCTGGCGTGGGGGCTCGATTTCGATGCAGCGCTTGCCTCACTGTTGCGTTGTCGGTGGGCGTGGTTGTCTGTTGTCAGAAGGCTGGATCGGCCCAGAGCGGTGAGAATCGACAAAGCCCTGCGGCCGCTCTTGCAGTCGCCTCTTCGAGCAGCATTGCACCCGATAGTGCAGCAAGCACTACTAGCACGAATACGGGAATCTTGAATGAGCTTGAACGGATGCGGGCTCGCATTGCCGAACTGGAAGCGCAGATCAGGGCTCAAGGCGGTAAGGCGTCGGATACACCCCAGGCGTCAGGGAAAAACACTCTTAGCCAATCGGACAAACCGGCATCGACTTTATCAGTGCAGGATACTCCTCGACGCTCGGTCGGGCTGCCGTCCGAAAAACCGGCTGAACCGTTTGCCTTCGCTGACTTTACCTGGCTGAATGGCAACGCGCGGACCAAAGAGCCGGCATTCGACAGTAAATTCTTCACCCCGGAAGTCAGGGCAGACGTTGACTACATCTGCGACTTTAACCATCCGGCAGACGACACCATTGGCGGATCAAGCGAAGTTTTTCGCGCCAACGAATTCCAGCTGACGCAATTGGGGGTAGGCGGCGATTTCCATCTTGATAACGTCCAGGCGCGGTTGATGACGCAGTTTGGCATGTATTCGCAAACTACGCCGCGGAATGATGCCAGCCCCACGCGTGGCCAATGGAACCTGGCCGACGCCTACCGCTACATTTCAGAGGCGTACGGGGGATATCACTTCAACAAAATGCACGGCATCAATGTGCAGGCCGGCATTTTCATGTCCTACGTCGGCTTGTTCAGTTATTACAGTTTCGATAACTGGGCCTACCAGCCGTCTTACGTATCCTCCAACACGCCATGGTTCTTTAACGGCATGCGCGTTCAATTTTTCCCCACCGACAGACTCAAGGTGGAGACCTGGCTCACCAACGGATGGCAATCCTATGGCAGGTTCAACAAGCGGCCGGGCGTGGGCGGGCAAATACTGTGGCGGCCAAACGGAAAGTGGTCCATTCTGGGGAATCAATACGCGCTCGGCCGCGATACCCTGGGCGTGACAGGACGCACGCGCTTCCACACCGATGAAAGCATTCAATACAAGTACTACGACAATCCAGAGACGTTGATCAGCAAGGCGGCATTCTCTCTTACCGGTGACGCGGGCTGCGAAAGCGGCGGTGGCGTGAGTTGCTTTGGCAATGGAAAAAACGGGCCGAAGCAAAGTTTTCTTGGATTCATGATCTATAACCGTTTGTGGTTCCACAAGGACCTCTACGCGCTGACACTGGGCGGCGGAGCGATCAACAATCCGGGCCGCTACCTGGTCCTCTTGCCTCCCATCAACGGAGCCACAGCCACCTCGGGAACGCCATACTTTACGGAAAACCCGGGCGATCCTTACAAGGCCCTGGACGCGTCGGCAACGGCGGACTATATGCCAAGCCAGTACATCACGTTTCGTTGGGAGTACAACTATAGGGCGGCAAATGTGCCGTACTTTTCTGGCCCGGGCGGCGTTACCCCGTCGGGCGGCAACAGCGGCGCGCCAGGCTCTCTGGTTGCGGGCTTTACCCCCGACCTGCGAAAGCGCGAGAACCGGTTGAATATCGCTCTGCTGGTCAAGTTCTGAAGTGGGGATGGCGATGGACTTATTGATGTTGGTGGCGACTGTGGCTTTCTTCCTGATTGCGATCGTCTATACCGTCGCCTGCGAAAAACTGAAGTGAGCCGGCCATGAACATGGAAAGCGCTCTGATGCTCGCGATCTGCTGTTTGCTGATGGCTTATCTGGTGTACGCGCTTCTGCGTCCGGAGAAATTCTGAAATGAGCGCCAACGGCTGGTTACAGATATCTTTATTCTGCGGCGCGGTGCTGGCAGTCACCAAGCCGGCAGGAATTTTCATGGCCAGAGTTTTTTCCGGTGAGCGCACCTGGCTTGATCCGGTAATGCGGCCGGTGGAAAGGCTGATCTACAAGATCACGCGCGTCGATGAACAACGCGAGATGCGCTGGACCGAATACGCGTTTGCCATGCTGCTGTTCAGCGTCGTCTCCATGCTAGTGCTCTATTTTCTTCAACGCGCGCAGCAGTGGCTGCCGTTGAATCCGCAGAGGCTCGCCGCGGTCCCGCCGGACCTGGCTTTCAATACCGCGGCGTCGTTTACAACCAACACCAACTGGCAGGCTTATACGCCGGAAACCACCATGAGCTATCTCACGCAGATGATGGGTTTGGCGTACCACAACTTTGCTTCGGCTGCGGTGGGGATGGCGCTGGCCATTGCGTTCGTACGCGGCATTGCGCGGCGCGAGACCAATACGATCGGCAACTTCTGGGTGGACACCACGCGCGCTGTCTTGTGGGTATTGCTGCCCGGGGCGGTTGTCTTTGCACTGCTTCTGCTCTCGCAAGGCGTCGTGCAAAACTTTCGACCATACGACACTGTGAAGCTGGTTGAGGCGCAGCAGGTGCAAAAACTCAGTGCTGACGGCCAGCCTGCGATCGGGACCGACGGGAAGCCGCTCACGGAGGCGCTGACCAGACAGACCATCGCCCAGGGTCCAGTGGCATCGCAGGAAGCCATCAAGATGCTGGGCACCAATGGCGGCGGATTTTTCAATGCCAATAGCGCACATCCGTTCGAGAATCCAACTCCGCTGAGTAATTTCCTGCAGATGTTGTCGATCTTCATCATCCCCGCCGGCCTCACCTACACGCTGGGGCGCATGACGGGGTCGCAACGGCACGGCTGGGCCGTATTTTCGGCGATGGCGGTGCTTTTTCTGGCAGGCGTGATGACAGCCTACTGGTCAGAGGCGCGGGGCAATCCGCTGCTGGCCGGAACTGACCAGCTGACTTCAGCGCTCCAGGCAGGCGGAAACATGGAGGGCAAGGAGGTCAGGTTCGGCATTGCCAACTCCGCGCTTTTTGCCACCGTGACTACGGACGCGAGCTGCGGCGCGGTGAACAGCATGCACGATTCATTCACCCCGCTTGGCGGACTGGTGCCGCTGGTAAACATCATGCTGGGCGAGGTGGTATTTGGCGGCGTTGGCGCAGGACTCTATGGAATTTTGATCTTTGTCGTGTTGTCGGTATTCATTGCCGGGCTGATGGTGGGGCGCACGCCGGAATACCTGGGTAAAAAGATCGAGGCATATGACGTCAAGATGGCCATGCTGTATGCGCTGATTTTTCCTCTCTCAGTGCTGGCGTTCACGGCAATCTCAGTTTTGTCGAAGAACTTTGGACTTTCCAGCCTGAACAACGTGGGACCGCATGGCTTGAGCGAAATTCTCTATGCGTTTACTTCCGGCACCGGTAACAATGGATCGGCGTTTGCCGGGTTGAACGCCAACACTCCTTGGTACAACTTCGCCATCGGAGCGGCCATGCTGGTGGGGCGCTTCCTGATGATCGTGCCGATGCTGGCGGTTGCAGGTAATCTGGCGGCCAAAAAGAAGTCGCCGCCTTCACCCGGGACATTCCCGGTCACCACGCCGCTTTTTGCCGGCTTGTTGGTAGGCATCATCGTGATTGTCGGCGCTCTCACGTTTTTCCCTGCGCTCAGTCTGGGACCGGTGTTGGAACATCTGCTCCTGCGGGCAGGCAAAGTGTTTTAGGCACAGAAAAATGACTGACACGAAAACAACACGCAAGCGGGGGCTTTGGAGCTTCCAGATCGCGCGAGGCGCTTTGGTGGCGGCTGTCCTGAAGCTGAATCCCGCCACCATGATGCGCAACCAGGTGATGTTCGTGGTTGAAGTTGGAAGCGTGATAACGACAGTTCTCCTGGTGCGCGACGCAATCGCCGGGAAACCCGGGTTTGGCTTCGACTTGCAGATCGTGATGTGGCTGTGGTTCACCGTGTTGTTCGCCAATTTCGCCGAGGCCATGGCCGAAGGTCGCGGCAAGGCGCAGGCTGACTCGCTGCGCAGATCAAAATCTGAGACCGTGGCAAAACGCTTGCGTGACGATGGCAGCACCGAGGATGTGGCGGGATCAAAGCTGCGCGCCGGCGATATCGTTCTCGTGGTCGCGGGCGATACTATCCCGGGCGATGGGGAAGTTATTGACGGGGTGGCATCGGTGGATGAGTCGGCCATTACCGGTGAATCGGCGCCTGTGATTCGCGAAAGCGGCGGTGACCGGAGTGCGGTCACTGGCGGCACGCGCGTGCTGAGCGACCGCATTGTCATTCGCGTCACGACGGAGAAAGGCGGCGGCTTTCTCGATCGCATGATTGCGTTGGTTGAAGGAGCGCGTCGTCAAAAAACGCCTAACGAAATCGCGCTGACAATTCTGCTGGCCGCGCTCACATTCATTTTCCTGCTCGTCTGCGTGACGCTGAAACCGTTCGGCATCTATTCCGCCACTGAGTTTTCGATTCCGGTTCTCGTTGCGCTGCTCGTTTGCCTGATTCCGACAACCATCGGTGGTTTGCTCAGCGCCATCGGCATCGCCGGAATGGATCGTGTCCTTCAACGAAACGTGCTCGCAATGAGCGGCCGCGCGGTCGAAGCGGCGGGAGATGTCGATGTTCTGTTGCTCGACAAAACCGGCACGATCACTCTCGGTAATCGCATGGCGGTGGCGTTTCATGCCGCGCCGGGTGTCGAGCCCAACGACCTCGCGGCGTCGGCACAATTAAGCTCGCTCGCAGACGAAACGCCGGAGGGCCGCTCCATTGTCGTTTTGGCGAAAGAGAAATTCGGATTGCGCGCGCGGGAGATGCACGAGCTCGAGGCGACGTTCGTGCCGTTCACCGCGCAGACGCGGATGAGCGGTGTCGATCTTCACGCCAACGGCGCGCAGCCGACCATGCGCGTGCGCAAAGGCGCGGCGGAAGCGGTGCGCGGATTCGTCGAATCCGCCGGCGGAATTTTTCCGCAGCCGGTCGCGAAGATTGTCGATGAAATTTCGCATCGCGGCGGCACACCTCTCGTGGTCGCCTCGGACATGATGACGCTCGGCACAATCGAGCTCAAAGACGTGGTCAAAGGCGGGATCAAAGATCGCTTCGCGCAGTTGCGCAAAATGGGAATCAAGACGGTGATGATCACCGGCGACAATCCGCTGACCGCTGCCGCTATCGCGGCTGAGGCTGGCGTAGACGATTTCATGGCGCAAGCGACTCCGGAGCAAAAGCTGAAACGCATTCGTCAGGAACAAGCCGACGGTCATCTCGTCGCCATGACCGGCGACGGCACGAACGATGCGCCGGCGCTCGCTCAAGCGGATGTCGGCGTAGCGATGAACACTGGGACGCAAGCCGCGCGCGAAGCCGGCAACATGGTCGACCTCGACAGTAACCCAACCAAGCTGCTCGACATCGTCGAGATCGGGAAACAAATGCTGATCACGCGCGGTTCGCTGACCACGTTCAGTATCGCGAACGATGTGGCGAAGTATTTCGCGATTATTCCCGCGATGCTGATGACCACATTCCCGGCCATCGCTCCGCTCAACATCATGCACCTCCACAGTCCGACCAGTGCCATTCTCAGCGCGGTCATTTTCAACGCGCTCGTCATCATCGCGCTGATTCCGCTGGCGCTCCGCGGCGTGGCCTACAAACCAATGGGCGCGCTCGCGATTCTCCAGCGCAACCTGCTCATCTATGGCTTCGG